>DAONZU010000100.1:0-8081 GCA_035406965.1 Bacteroidales bacterium | reverse complement strand
ACCCAAGGGTGAGGAGTTAAATTACTCATATTATGAGAGCTGAGTTTTTTAAGTGCAGAAATTAGTTCGTTTGATAGTCCATGTTTTGATGCAAAATTGTCTGCTTGGTATTCTGCTTTTCTACTAAAAATTGAAGAAACTACTGCAAAAGCACTTGAAATAGGAGAGTAAATAATTGAGAAAGCTATAAGTGCAATATGAAAACTTGCTTTTTCTAATCCTAATGCTTGAGAAAGCATGTCGCTACTAGCAAAAAGTCCAAAAATATAAAACATAATTCCTATTTCTATAATGCCAGCAATCATCGACCAGTAAATGTGTTTGTGCTTGTAATGTCCAATCTCGTGAGCCAAAACTGCAAGAATTTCATCATTTGTCATTTCATTAATTAAAGTGTCGTACAAAACAATACGTTTTTTTGGTCCTATACCACTAAAATATGCATTTGCTTTTGTTGAGCGTTTAGAACCATCAATAACAAATATTTTTGAAATATTGAAACCTGCTTTTTTGCTAAATTCCATAATTTTTGTTTTAAGTTCGCCGTCTTCAAGCGGTGTTTGCTTATTAAATAAAGGAACTATCAGAGTTGAGTAAAACATATTCATAAATAAGGAAAAAGCAATAATTACCAAGCAAGCATATAGCCAAAAATATTCAGGGTCTAAATGGTAAATCCACAAAATTAAAGCAAATAAGCCAGCACCAATAGTTCCGCCTAGCAAATAAGTTTTAATTTTGTCTAAAATATATGTTTTTACAGTGGTTTTATTAAAGCCATATTTGTTTTCAATTACAAAAGTATCGTAAACACTAAAGGGAGTACTTAAAATATCCATAGCAAGCAAAATAATTCCAAAAAACACTAGAGGTTTTAGAATAAAATTTTCAGAAATTTGACCAGCAAGAGTGTCAACATAGGCAAATCCATTAAAAACAAGCATTAGAACTATTAAAATAAAACTAAAACTTGAACTTATAATCCCAAAGCGATAATTTTCTGATTTATAACTTTGTTGTTTTTTATATTTTTCGGTGTCGTAAATGTCTTTCAAAATTTCAGGAATAGGTTTATTAAACCACGAAGCATTTAAATATTCTAAAATTTGTTCTACGAAAAAATCTAAAACTGCAATTGTTATAATGATGATGAATAAAATTTCTGAAGTCATAATTATTTAATATTGTCTGTAAAACTCAGATTATTTTGCTTTAATATTTTCAATGAATTAATCATAAAATCACGCAAAATTATAAAAATATTTACTTAAAACAATCTGCAAAATATAATTAGGCGAGAATTTGTAAGCGGATTGTAAAAATTAAGCAAAAAATTTGCTTTTGTGTTAGTTTTATTTGTAAATTTGCAAAACAATTACAAAACGAGTGTAAAAAATGATTCTTAATTTCAATGTTCAAAATTTTGGTCCAATAAAAGATGAACAAACTCTTTCTTTTGAGGCAGATAATTCAACCCACCTTGAAGACGCTTATGTCGCTAATATAGGAGGACAACGGATTTTAAAACTCGCATTAATTTATGGGGCAAACCCATCAGGAAAAACAACAATACTTAAAGCACTTGATTTTTTGCGACAAATAGTTCTTGAGCCAGAAGATAAGAAAACTACAGAATTAGACTTTAGCCCTTTTCTATTTGACTCGATTACACCAAAACAAAACTCAATTATTTCGTTAGAGTTTTTTCAAAATGAAATTAAATATTTTTATGAAGTAGAATTTTGTAAAAAAGCCATTGTTTCAGAGTCGCTGTATTTTCATAATCCTAATAAAGCTAATATTTTTAAACGAAAAACAGATTTAAAAAAGCAGTTTACAGAAATAACTTTTGGAAGTAAAATTTCTGCAGATAAAGTTTTTAAGAAGACTCTCGAAGCCAATACTCTTTGGAATAATACTGTTCTAGGTGGGTATCTAAAAACAAATATTGATTTTAAGGAATTACAAGAAGTTATAGACTGGTTTGTTAAATATTTGAACCCATTAATTTATGCCAGAACTCAATTAGAAGGTTTTGTTACTTCGCAAATTGATAATAAGAAAATTTCTAAATCAGATGTGTTCAGTATTTTAAAAAAAGCGGACTTAAATATTTCTGATATTGTAATTCAAAAAGAAGAAAAGGATTTTCCGGGTGCTTTTATTGAGTTTTTAAAAAATCAAGTAAATGTTCCGAGTGATAAAGCTAGAGAGTTGGAAGAAAAAGGAAAATTAACAGCTATTAATGTTGAATTTGAACACGAAGTCAATAATGTCAAATACACATTACCTTTAGATGAAGAATCAGAAGGGACAAGGCGTTACTATGGGTTTGCTGGTTTGTTAGCTTTGCTAATTCAAAATTCAACAGCATTTCTAATTGACGAATTAGAGGCTTCTTTACACCCTGATTTGTATTTGCATTTTCTTATTTCTTTTCTTTTGAATTCTGAAAATTCTCAAATCATTGCAACAACACATAATAGAGAGATTTTAGATAACAGAGATGTTTTTAGAAATGATGTAATATGGTTTACTGATAAACAAGAAAATTGCTCAACTGAACTTTATTCTTTGGCTGATTTTGACAGCTCTGTCGTTCGTAATACTACAAATGTTTTAAACGCCTATAAAAGTGGAAAATTAAGTGCTACACCTAATTTGGGCGATACTTTCATTGACTTTAATGTGAAACTATGAGAAAGCCTAAAAGAAATGCACCTAAACCACCAACATCTATTGCTGTTGTAGTTGACGGCGATGACGAAGTTTGGTATTTGCAAATGTTGAAAAGAAACGAACCAAAAATTCGTATTAGCATAAAGCCCGAAATTCCAAATAAAAAAAGTGTAGAAGAACAATACAATTTAGTTCGTGATTTGTCGGAAAAGGAATTTACAAAAGTTTTTTGAATAGTTGACCTTGATTCTGTTATCAAAGAAGATAACGAAGCACCAAAAGGGAAAGAAACACCACTTGAAATTTTTGCAAAATATAGAGCAAATTTAGAAGAAAATTATGCAAACGTTGTTGTGATTGTAAATAATCCTTGTCTTGAATTTTGGTTACTGCTTCATTTTAAAAAAACATCAAAGTATTATGACACTTGTGCAGAAGCAAAAACTGAATTAAAAAAATACTTAAAAAACTATGAGAAAACGCGAAAGTTTTTCACTAAACAAGGAGACGATATTTACTTAAAGTTAAAACCAAGATTAAAAATAGCTGTTGAAAACTCTATTGCACTTGGAAATTATGACAAGAAAAATCCCAAAAAAGCAATGTGTGAAATGGAATTGTTTTTTCAATCAAGCGAATTGAAAAAGCACTTTGAATGAAAATAATCTATACACAAATATTAATTTATTGGTACAATGAAATAAAGTTTTTTTGATATATTAATAAATAGGTAAGAATCCTTAACGCTCAATAAACATGTTAAAAATATTTACAAAATTAAATTTATAAATCTTCACATTTTTATTAAATTTGTGCTTTTGTAAAAATGAATATGCACTTAAAGAATTTATCACTAATTAATTTTAAAAACTTTGAAAGTTTTGAATTAGAGCCTTGTGCTAAAATAAATTGTTTAATTGGTGATAATGGAATTGGAAAAACTAACCTTCTTGATAGCATTCATTATTTATCTTTTTGTAAAAGTTTTTTAAACCCATCGGATAGGCAAAATATAAAAACTGGCGAAGATTTTTTCGTTATAAAAGGCAAGTTTGAGCTTGATGACAATGTTGAAAATATATATTGTGGCGTCCAAAAAGATAAACGCAAATCTTTTAGCCGAAATGGTATTGAATATCAAAAACTTTCAGAACATATAGGTTTACTTCCAGTAGTATGCTCCAGTCCATACGATTCTGATTTAATCCATCAAGGAAGTGATATTAGAAGAAAGTTTGCAGATTCAATAATTTCTCAATTTGACAAATCATATTTAAATAATCTTATAAATTACAACAAAGTACTTGAGCAACGAAATATTTTGTTAAAAAACAGCTTTTCTACAAAAAGAATAGAACCTGATGAAATTGAAATTTGGGATTTTAAACTTTCCGAAAATGCAGAGAAAATTTATGAGGTGAGAAAACAATTTGCAGAAGAATTAATTCCTGTTTTTCAAAAATATTACACATTAATTTCTGATAATAATGAAAAAGTAGAATTGGTTTATTCATCTCAACTTCATAAAAATAATTTATATGATAGTTTGAGAAAAAACTTAGAACGTGATTTGGCTTTGGGATATACTTCTTACGGAATTCATAGAGACGATTTTGATTTTATAATCGAAAATCAGCCTATAAAAAGATACGGCTCTCAAGGTCAGCAAAAAACATATGTCATTAGTCTTAAATTTGCTTGGTTTGAGTATATTCGTAACAAGTTGGATATGGCACCAATTTTGCTTTTAGATGATATATTTGACAAACTTGATAAAAAAAGAGTTAAGGTAATTACTGAATTGGTTGCAGATAATGAGTTTGGGCAAATTTTCATTACCGACACTAGTTATTCAAGAATGCCAGATATTTTGAAAAATTTGGATATATCTTATAAAGTATTAAATTTGTCAACAAATGAAATTATTACAAACAAATAATACCTTTTTTATGAAGACAAGACTTTTTTTATTACTAGGTTTAATGTTTATCTTTTCTATAAACTCGTATGCTCAAAACTTAGGAGCGAATAATAGTAAAATGATTATCGGAAAGTGGAAAGTGGATTCTTTAGATGTGGGGGATAGTCCATTAGCAATTCAATACAAGCCGATTATAGAAGAAAAAATGGCACAAATTATTAAAACTACAGAAGTACTGTTTTATCCTAACAAAAAATATTTAAAGAAAGGTTTTGATGGTACAACTGAAGGCACTTGGAGAATTTCTAAAGATGGACAATATGTTAGCGTAAAGATAAAAGGAAGAGATAAGGAAGATAGAACTAAGATAATCACTCTTACGGAAGATAAACTAATTATAGCACCAGAAGATCCAAATGCAGTAAATGCAAAAGTATATATGTATAAGGTAAAATGATTGGCGCAACTATAATTTATATAAACCAAGCAAGTAAACTAGCAAATTAAACACAAAAAATGGAATTGAAAATTGCAGTAGATTTTGATGGTACCATTGTGGAACACAAATATCCTGATATAGGAAATGTTATACCGGGTTCTTTTGAAGTTTTACGTGAACTTCAAGCTCAGGGACATAAATTAATTTTGTGGACAGTGAGAGATGGTATAGATTTGCAAAATGCTGTTAATTTTTGTCTTGAAAATGGTGTGGTTTTTTGGGCAATAAATGAAAGTTATCCAAACGAAGAGTTTAATAAGTATATTAGTAGAAAAGTAGATGTTGATATCTTTATTGACGATAGAAATATTGGAGGTTTTCTAGGATGGCAAAAAATTAGAGAAATTCTTATCCCAGACTCGCCTCACATTGTAAAACTTGAAGAACCAAAAGTAAAGAAAAGAACATCGTTTTGGAAACGAAAATCTAAAAAATAGACAATAAGACTTTATGATAATAAAAAATATAATATTTGATTTAGGAAATGTTATTTTAAATATTGACATAAATAAAAGCGAAATAGAATTTAAAAAGCATGGTTTAGAAAATTTTGATCAACTTTATAGTCTTGTTAGTCAAACAAAAATTTTCGATTATTTAGAAACAGGAAAAATTAGTCCACAAGAATTTTATTCTCAACTTAGGCAAATTTCAAATACAGATTTAGATGATAAAATTATAGAAACTTGTTGGAATGCACTTATTTTAGATTTTCCACCAAAACGAATAGAACTTTTATTATCGTTGAAAAATAAATACAGAATATTTTTGCTAAGTAATACAAATGCAATTCATTACGAATATTATAATGCAAATTTTGTAAAAGAATTTGGCTTCGCATCGTTTGATGAAATTTTTGAACGAGCATACTATTCTCACACAATAGGTTTTAGAAAACCAGATTTGCAAGCTTTTGAATTTGTATTAAACGATTCTAAACTAAAAGCAAGCGAAACATTATTTATTGATGATAATAAAGCAAATATTGAAGCTGCAAAACAACTCGGCATTAATACCATTTGGCTACCAGACAACAACTTAGAGACTTTAGAAATTTTGCAAACTTTGTAACTTTAGAAACTTTTGCTTTCAGCGAGCTCGTAAACTCGGTTCAACTTTTAACTGTTTTTATTGTGTTGCCCTTGCGGGCAAAGGGTCTGGGGGAGTGTTTTCGCCGCAAGATAAATCTTACGGTTAATCACATGTTGCCCTTGCGGGCAAGGCGTAATTGTTCGGCACAGAATTAGGATAGTACAATAAATTATAATTTGTATAGATAAGAGACGGCGCATGCACCGTCTCCACACTATGCTGTATAATTTATTGAATTTCAGACTTTTAATTTCCCTCTTTTAACTTTTAACTGTATTGCTTATTTCCACCACTTAATTTTATCAATTTTACCACCTTCGAAATGAAAGCCTAAAATTACCATATGAGAATTTAATTTTTTATAATACTGTGAATATTGTGTTTTGTCGTAAGCAACTATATTGAATATTCCCCACGAAGATTTTAGTTCTATTCCAAACATAAAATACTCTAAGAAAAAATCTAGCCCAACACCAACTTCATAATAGGTGTCGAAAGGTTTAAGTCTAATTTTTGGTCTTTCTTCGGGATTTATTTTACGTTGTGAAGCCAAATCAATTCTAACACTTGAGCCAGCTAAAACATAGGGACGCCAATTGTTAATTCTCGCTGCACGATATTTAAGACATATTGGTAAATCAACAAAAGTTGATTCTATCATCATAGTGTGTCGCCTAAATTGATTGTTTTTTATAAATTTATATTCTAAGTTTCTTTGCCCGAAAACTAATCCTGGTAAAAATCTAAGATCAAGATGTTCGGCAAGTCTTAGATTTGAAATAATATTAATATTAAAACCAACAAATCTTTCAACTTCAACTGCCATTACAGTGTCAAATTCTGAAAGAAAGTTTGCTGAAGGTCTAATATTAAAGTCCATAGTGTTTAAGCCCAAAGAATATCCAAAATGAGCAACTTGCTGATCTAATTTTGGTAAGTTCATTGGAATTGGTTTTTGTGCCAAACTTAAATTTATAGGCAATAAAAAACTTAAAACCGATATGTAAAAAATAAAATTTCTCAAAATCAAATTTTGTGCAAAGATATAACTGAGTTTTGGAAGTTTTAGTATTTAATTCAGATTTTTTTATTTAAAACTACTGAAAATATGTGATTTTTTAAGTTTAAACCCTTGGTATTGCGAGAAAATTAAAACTTATAAAAAAAATAATGAAAAATAGTTTGTTAATAGAATAATAATTTCTATCTTTGCAGTCCGATTTTTTAAAATTTAGAAATATATTTAATTGAATAAACAATGTACGCAATAGTAGAAATCGCAGGACAGCAGTTCAAAGTCGAGAAAGGAAACAAATTTTTTGTACATCGCTTAGAAAACGAAGAAGGTAGCGAAGTAACATTTGATAAAGTATTATTATTAGATGATAATAATAAAGTTACAGTTGGTGCACCTGTTGTAGAAAAAGCTCAAGTTTCAGCAAAAGTTCTCAGACACTGTAAGAGCGACAAAGTTCTTGTATTCAAGAAAAAACGCAGAAAAGGTTATCAAACTTTAAATGGACATCGTCAGTATTTAACTGAAATAGAAATTCAGGACATTAAAGCATAATTTAAAAAAGTAATTAGAAATGGCACATAAGAAAGGAGCCGGTAGTTCGCGTAATGGTCGTGAATCCGAAAGCAAAAGATTGGGAGTTAAAATATATGGTGGGCAAACTGCCATCGCTGGAAATATTATAGTTCGTCAACGTGGCACTCAACATCATCCAGGCAATAATGTAGGTATGGGTAAAGATCATACTTTGTTTGCGCTTATTGATGGTAGAGTGAAGTTCGAGAAGAAAAGAAATAACAGATCTTATGTTTCTGTTCTTCCTTTTGAAACAGTAGAAACAATGGTTGCAGAAAAACCAGTTAAGAAAGTGGCAA
>DAONZU010000099.1:5708-8207 GCA_035406965.1 Bacteroidales bacterium | reverse complement strand
TGACCTATTGACAAAATCAACTCAAAAATAGCCTACTTTTTGACCTATACGCCTACTTTCAACAATTCAGCTCCGTTCAGTGCATCGCTTTTAACTTTACCTTCGGTGAGCTCGCAAGCTCGGTTCAACTTTTAACTTTTAACTGATTGTCCCTTTTGTGTCCTTTTGTGTCTTTTGTGGTTTAAACAATAGACGCGTCAGCCACTTTTAACACTTCAACTCCGTTCAGTGCATCGCTTTTAACTTTTAACTTTCAACTGATTATGCGTCAGCCCTTCTTTTAACTAAATTTTACTAAAAACTAATAAAAAAAACTTGCCCAAGTCAAAACCTAGACAAGTTTTTTATATTTACTTAAAATTTTACGTCTTTACAAACTTTCGACTTTCGACTTTTAACTTTTAACTTTTAACTGATTTTTATTCCTTTACAAACTTTTGAATTCCAATTTTTCCGTTTTCAGCAGATAAGATAATTAGATAAGTTCCTGGAACTAATTCTGAAATATCTATTTCGCTATTTGAGAAAGTTAAATCTGTTTGTACAAGTTTTCCGTTTATATCAAAAATTTGCACAATAGCTTTTTCAACATTGCAATTTATGTATAATATTTCTTTTGCAGGATTTGGGAAAACAGTAAATTCAAAATTTTGAATTAGCACATCTTCAAGCATTGTAATATAATCTGGATAAACATTTGTGCCACTAACAATAAAGTTAACATTATAATTTTGCTCGTTAGTAGTTTCAATTTCAAAAGCAGTCCAATTTTGATGTATAAGACTTGTTACAAAAGCCTGTATATTAGTGTTTTCAGGAATATTGCTAAACTGATATTGACCATTTTCGTCAGTAATTTTTACACCAATAAATTCGCCAATATCCTTATTTTTTAGCACAACAACCATTTCGTTTAATGGATTTAAACTTTCATCGTTGTTCAAAGTTCCAACAATACCATACATTCCATTAGAACCTTGGCTTTCTGTTAGTGCAATATGATGTATATTAGCTATAAATTCAGTTCCTTCGGATATTGGAATAATTGTAGCATCTTCGTGAACTACAACATTTTGATAATAAACATGTTCTGCCACATTATAATCTTCAGGATATTGAACAAATGAAGCTAAATAATAATTACCAACTTCTAAGTCTATAAATTCAGCTTGACTATCAGAGTTTACTAATTGTTCGGCTACGAAAACTACAACAACATTATCATCAGAGTCTAATGTTTCTTTATATAACTTAACTTTTACATGATTAGCAGGAAAGTTGCTTGCAGGTTCATCAAAAGTTACATTAGCAATTATTTTGTTTGCGACACTACCTTCATTTATAAAATTAACGCTGCCTTGTACTAAAGAACAATTATGTTCAGTACGGCTTAGTATATTATAGGTGCCATCTAGAAAATTTTCGCCTAAACTCAAGTTTGAGCCTGTCCCGATAAATTCTAAAGTAATAGGTTCACCTTCCGAAGTAACCCAATAATAAGTTCCAACTATACTATTTTCTATCGTAATACTACCGCTTGTGCCTTCAGGCAATATTCCATTTTCTGGGTCTTGCAAGATAACAACTTGTTCTGGCAAAGGATTTACTGCAAGAGTTAACTCATAAATAACAGCACAGCCATTTTCACCAACTTCTGTTGGATGTATGTATGTATATGTGTCTGCTACTTCATATTCTTCTCCATTAATTTCCCAAGTATAAACTTCACCTTCACAAATTTCATCATTTTGTTCTATTTTGTTTAAAGGCTTAACAGTTAAAACTAACTTTTTATATCCATCTGCACCAAAATCTTGATAGTAATTACCAGCTTCTGTACATTGAACGTTTTCCCATTGATAAGGCAATTCATTGTAGCAAATAGTATGTTCTATAATTTCGTCAATAAGATAAAGATGTAATGTATGAATACTATCACATAAATGATCAACTGTTTCAAAGGATGCTGTATATGTTCCAGTTGCATAATAAGTTGTCCCATTTACCGCCCATGTATATTCAGTTTCTTCCATTAAGTCAACAGTTGTGTCAATCGCATAAGAAGGATATACTATTAATTCTAATGTATGAATGCTATCGCAACCAAAAATATTTTCATATGAGGCTGTATATGTTCCAGCTACAGTATAAGTTTGACCATGCCATTCAAATTCGTTACCTTCACATATTTCGTGAGTCTCTGTGTCAGCTGCATAACTTTGATTTACAGTTAAATTTAATCTGTAAATACTATCACAACCATTTACAGTTTCAAGCTCATTATTATATATACCAGTTGCATTATATTCTACATTTCTCCATACATAAGGAAGTTCTGAATCACAAATTGTATCAACTGTTTCTTCTAAGAAAGTAGGATTTATAGTTAAATATAATTTGTAAACACTATCACAACCATGAACTGTTTGATAAGTTTTTATATGCTCTCCAGTTTCATTATATTCTTCTCCTTGCCATGTATAAGGAAGTTCTGAATCA
>DAONZU010000099.1:0-5608 GCA_035406965.1 Bacteroidales bacterium | reverse complement strand
TCTGAATCACAAATTACATCAACTGTTTCTTCCAAGAAAGTAGGATTTACAGTTAAATATAATGTGTAAACACTATCACAGCCAAGAACTGTTTGATGAATTTTTTCATACTCTCCAGTTTCATTATATTCTTCTCCTTGCCATGTATAAGGAAGTTCTGAATCACAAATTACATCAACTGTTTCTTCCAAGAAAGTAGGATTTACAGTTAAATATAATGTGTAAACACTATCACAGCCAAGAACTGTTTGATGAATTTTTTCATACTCTCCAGTTTCATTATATTCTTCTCCTTGCCATGTATAAGGAAGTTCTGAATCACAAATTACATCAACTGTTTCTTCCAAGAAAGTAGGATTTACAGTTAGTTCAAGTTGAATAATGCTATCACAACCAGTATTAAGCGATGTTAAGGTATGGTAATGTGTCCCTTGTTCTGTTAAGTTAGTTCCATAGAAATTATATGTATCACCTTCGCATAAATCATTGTAAACTACTGTAGTAGTAATTGGAATTGCCGTCATATTAATACTAGCGGTATTAGTGCAAGAATTGATGTCTGTTCCTGTAACATAGAATGTAGTAGATTCATTAACAGTAACATTAATCTCATTGCCTGTTTCTGTAGTTGACCACTCATAATTTGTTGCTCCACTAGCAGTTAGTGTCGCAGGCTGTCCTTGACATACATCTTGGTTTGCGGTAGAAATGGCAACTGTAGGAAGTGGATAAATGGTAATAGTTTTTGTAGTATCTTTTGTTAAACTTCCAGAAGTAACATATAAACTTACTTGAAAATCGGTTGCGGTGGAGACAGTTGGGAAAGTGTGGGAAAAAATTGGAGAACCTTCATTTACTATACTTCCATTAACTTTCCATACGTAATTGCTTCCAGCAGGAGCGCTACCACTTGCAAAAGCTAAAGTATTTTCAGAGCATTGATCACCAGTCCATGTGAAATCAACATTTGTAGGTGTAGTTGCAATTTCAATATCATCTATCATAAATACAAAAGCAACATCAGAAACACATTGAATTGCACAATGAACCCCTTGTCCGTTATAAGCATTCAAGTCATAAGTGTATTTTGTCCAAGTTGTAGAGGCTTCTGTATAAGTTCCTGTAGAAATTTTTGTAAAACTTGAAGGATTATTATCTGTTGTAGAAATTAAAACATTAAATCTTTCTAATCCATTTTGGCTTGTTAATGATCTTGCCCAAAAGCTAAAACTAGAGTTTGATTCTAAATTTATCTTAGGAGTAATAAACCAATCGTTGTTAGGACCATTTACTGCAGCAAAACAAGCACCATATTTACTTCCTCCATGCGCACTCAAAGCTGAAGGAGAGGCAGGCTCTGTTGCAGAATGATTAAAAGCAATAAAAGAACCTTTATAATATGCGTTTTCAAAATTAATACCTGAAATGCCATAAGTATAGCTTCCGTCTCCGTCATAAGTTGTGCAAGGAGAAAACTGATCTACAACAAAATTTGGGCAAGCCTCAAAATCATAAGTAAAACCACTACTTGGTGGCAAAACAGTTATATATCCATTTTTTGTTTCTGTAAAATTTTGTGAACCATTACTAACAGTTAAACTTACATTATAAGTTCCTGCATTCATATAATATACTGTTGGATTTTGCTCATTGCTTGTAGGAGGAGTTCCACCTTCAAAGGTCCAGTCCCAGGCTGCCAAGCAATTTGTGCTTAAATCTGTAAAATTAACATACTGCTCAGTTTCAATTGTTGTAGGATTACCAATAAAATTAGCAATAGGAGGTACAGTACTTGCACTAGATGTATAATTTAATTCCCAACCTTCATCTACACCACTAGAGTTTGTGTAAAATTCCAATACCGCTCTTCCACTAGGTATTGTAATAGTTCCGTTAGGTATTGTGCTTTTATTGAAATGATATAAAAGGTTACTAGTATTTATAGTATTTTTATAAATTTTCAAATAATCAGTATTATCAGCAATTTCACAACTTACAAAATCTAAATTAATATGAGTTGCTCCTTCTGGTTCAATAATCCAAGAGCAAGAAGTAGAGTTTTTATAATCACATGATTTACTTCCATCGCTTAAATTACCTTGAGTTTCTGTGAAAATCATGTTTTGTTTACAGGATTCGACAGCATATTGTACTTTCCAACCGTCAGCTTGCGAGCTAGCATCAGTATTAAATTTAATTGTCATTCCTCCAGTAATAGAGGTATATGCATCTGTAGTTGGTGGGTTATATTTATCAAATGTAGCTATCAACTTTGTGCTATTTTTATCGCCATCGTAAAGTTCTACCACATCACCGTCACCTAGATCAAGATTAGTGAAAATTAAATTAACTATAGATTCACAGTTTGGAATAATTTCATAAACACAAGATAGGTTTGTTTCATAGTCTTCTGGTCCACTACCATCATCAAAAGAACCTTCACTACCTGTTATTAGTTTTTCACTTTGGCAATATTCAGGATAACCAGTATCGGGATATATATTAATAATCATTTCATTGTATAGAATAAAATTATATTCTTCTCCTTCAGGAGTAGCTGATGAAGTTAAATTATCTAAAGTATAATATCCATCACCAGCACCACCCCAGCCCCAGTTCATGTGGAAGCTATCGTCTTGATATCCGTCACAGTTCCAAGCATGACCAAGAGAAGTAGAATAACCTGCATATATCATAGGCTTTTTGGAATCAATTTGTTGCTTAATTAAATTTTTCCAATCAGTTTCGGAATAAGAATACTTTTGTACATGACTTAAAGATGGATTATACTTAAAATGA
The DNA here is from genome assembly GCA_035406965.1 of Bacteroidales bacterium. Lineage (GTDB taxonomy): Bacteria > Bacteroidota > Bacteroidia > Bacteroidales > ML635J-15 > Bact-19. Next base: position 2,809 of record DAONZU010000099.1, on the reverse strand, counting down.
TTTTTCAATGCTTCTGCAACATCATGTATAAAAGCACCTGAGCCAGAGGGTCCCCATTCCATAGAAACAGCAACGCCAGCATGAAAGCAAATTTTTCCTAGCTCAGGATTTTCAAAATCTGAAGCTTGATCTGGAATAGAAAACCAATCATAAGTCTGTTGGGCAAAATTAATAGTAATATCACCATAGCCTCCATTTGCATCATTTAGATGAGTTTTTGAACCAGTTCCTGTTGAGGGCCAATTATAATATTTCATAACTTGTAACAATGCTATAGCAGAACAACCAACGGGAACATGTCCATTTAGACCACCACCAGAATTAGGGTCTGTGGGGCATTGGGAATTATAGGGCCAAATTTGATTCCAATTAATTTCTCCCAATAATATCGGCGAAGTTGCTTTTAATTGAAAACTTTTAGTTTGGTTAAAATCTAATAATTCTTGCCATTGACTTACAGCTTTTTTGTTTACAGGCATTTCGTTATTGTTAGCATATTCAATGCTTTTATTAAAATAATTCAAAAATTCTGCTTGTCCGGGCGACATATTGTTAAAATTAAAACCACCTTCAAACGAATAAGCCAAGATCGGAATAATTTGATCATCAGATGAAACTATAACATAACCTTGATCACCATTGATATTAAAGACATAAAACTTATAAATATCATTTTGAGATGGATCGAAAAGACAATTCAAATTTATGTCTTTCCACTCGAGAGGTTCAAAACTTGCAATTGTTTGATACACATGACTTTTTGCTACTTTTTCAGCATTTTTTAGAGGAACAAAACCTGCAAATGCACTAAGAGAAAAAGTAAAAATGAAGATTAAAATTAGTGTTTTTTTCATAACGCCAATAAATTTATAGGTTTTTACTAAATACAAAGAAAACAAATTTTCTATTAATTAAAAAAAATAACATAAAAAATGTGAAAAAATACACATTTAATGATTTAATCCATGATAAGTCAAAATTATAGGTGCATTTTTTCGATAAAATAAAAAAAAGTTTATATATTTTTTTGCAAATTTTATCATAAGTCAACTTAGTAAACTTTAGGAATTCAGTTTACCAATAATTTCATCTATATTTTTTATTTTTTGATTTTCGCAGAAAATGTTCAAATCATTAATGATTTTAATTGTAATGTCGGGGTCGATAAAATTTGCAGTTCCAATTTGTACGCATGAAGCACCTGCAAGCATAAACTCAATAACATCTTCGGCATTCATAATTCCACCTAAGCCACATATTGGAATTTTAACCGCTTTAGAAACTTGCCAAACCATTCTTAAAGCAATTGGCTTAATTGCAGGACCCGATAATCCTCCAGTAATTGTAGATAATTTTGGTGTTCGAGTTTTTGCATCTATTGCCATTCCTAAAAAAGTATTTATTAAAGAAATGCTGTTGGCTCCCTCACTTTCAACAGCTTGAGCAATAGATACGATATCAGTAACATTTGGCGAAAGCTTAACCATTAAATGTTTTTTGTAAACTTTCCTAACTTCTTTAACCACTTGAGCAGCAGATGTGCAATTAGTACCAAATGCCATTCCACCTTCTTTTACGTTAGGACAAGAAATATTAAGCTCTATGCCAGGAATGTTTTCCAAATTGTTTATCATTTCGGCAGTTGCAACATAATCTTCTATTGTTGAGCCTGAAACGTTTACAAAAATATTGGTTTTTAAATCTTTTATTTCGGGGTAAATATTTTCACAAAAATATTTTACCCCCTTATTTTGCAAACCAACAGCATTTAACATTCCCGAAGCGGTTTCAGCCATTCTTGGGTAAGGATTGCCTTCGCGATGATTTAATGTTGTCCCTTTAACAATAAAACCGCCAAGTAAATTCAGGTCTATAAAATCAGCAAATTCTGTTCCGTAACCAAATGTGCCAGAGGCAGTTAGTATGGGGTTTTTAAACTTTAAACCAGCAAAATTTATTTCTAAGTTTACCATATAATTTCTTTTGAATTAAAAACAGGTCCTTCAGTGCAAACACATTTATGACCATCAACTGTATTTTGAACACAACACAAACAAGCACCAACACCACAAGCCATCAAGTTTTCTAAAGAAACTTCGCAGTCAATATTTCTTTCATTAGCCCAAATCGACAAGTTTTTTAGCATAATTTTAGGACCGCAAGTATATATTTTTTTATAATTAAAAACAGAACCTGTGAAAATAGAATGGTTTAAAACATGTCCTTCCTCACCAAAACTGCCATCATCGGTTGTGTAAAAAACTTTTCCATATTTTGAAAACTTGTCGTGCAAAACAATATTGCTTTTACTTCTATAGCCAAGTAAAAAATCGGATTCTATACCAAAATTCAAAAAGTATTTTGCAGTATATAAAAGAGGTGCTACACCAATTCCGCCACCAACAAGCAAAACTTTATCGCTAGTTGGCATTGTAAAGGAATTTCCCAAAGGATAAACTATGTTTAAATAATCATCAGCTTGAATTTTAGATAGCGACTCTGTGCCTTTACCAGCAATATTGATTAATAACTTAATTGTGTTTTTTTCATAATTTACATCATGAATGCTAATAGGACGCCTTAAAAATGTTGATGGCGAATTTGGAATTTTTATTTCTACAAATTGAGCTGGCAAAATAAGCGGTAAGTCTTCTTCTGAAAACAATTTTAATAAATAATAATTAGCATTAAGTTTTATATTGCTAACAACTTTTAAGTCTTGAATAAGTTTTTTCATTTTTTATAAAATCTTTAGCAAAATTAGTTATTTTTTGTGCATTTTCTGTGTTTTATAAAATCTTTTGTGAAA
>DAONZU010000098.1:4284-8277 GCA_035406965.1 Bacteroidales bacterium | reverse complement strand
AAGAAGGTTAATAATGGACGATAAATTCAAAAAAAGTAGTAGTTGAATACAAAAAAGCCACAAACGCCAGAAAATCAACGAAAAAACAAAATGAAATATTAGAATTAGTACTAAAGCAAGGGTAGAATGCAAATATTTTTTAAAAAAATTAAATTTGTCGCACTAATTTGGACAAGTCGGGAGATTGAATTTAAATTTTCAACTCCCCAAACACTTTCTAATTTCTTCCATTTTTCTTTCTCTATCTAACGAAAATGTTTTACTACTAAAAATGCAAAATTCGTAAAGTTGAAGTGCTTTTTCTAAATAGTTTTCTGATTTTTTAGCAAAACCTATTTGGGAAATAATATCTGCTAAATGCTCTATATTTTCCGCATTAAACCCCTCAAACTCAGAAAGATATTGTTCCGTATCAGCTTTATCCAAACTAAGAAAATTATCTATATCGAACTTTAATTCTGTTAATAAAGCATCTTTAGTTTCTTCCATTTGTTTTTCAATAGTAATTGCCAAATTTTCTTTTCCTCCAAAAAATTTTTGCTTTATGGCAATTAGTATTAGTCCTATCTTTTCTATTTCCCTAAGTATATAGTCTTTTTGTTCCATTTTGCTAAAATTTCAACGTAAAGATAAACCATTTTTATTTATAAAGTGGTTTTAGTTTTTAATAATTAAAATAAAAAACTAATTTTACACATTCTTAAAATTTGATTTCAATGTCGATTAAAGTACAAAATATTACAAAAACTTTTGGCACACAAAAAGCATTAGATAATGTAAGTTTTGAAATTGAAAGTGGTGAAATTGTTGGTTTTTTAGGTCCTAATGGTGCTGGAAAATCAACAATGATGAAGATAATAACTGGTTTTATTCCACCTACTAATGGTGAGGTTTTTGTTAATGACAAAAATATTGTTGAATTTCAAAACTATATAAAACGAATTATTGGCTATCTGCCTGAGCAAAATCCTCTTTATTTTGATATGTATGTGCTTGAGTTTCTGAATTTTATAGCTGGGATTTATTCTCTACCTAACAAAAAATCAAGAATTAGTGAAGTTGTAGAACTTACAGGCTTAATACCCGAAATGCACAAAAAAATTGGAGCTTTATCAAAAGGTTATAAGCAAAGAGTTGGTTTGGCTCAAGCTATAATTCACGACCCGCAAGTACTAATTTTAGACGAACCCACTTCTGGCTTAGACCCAAATCAAATTATTGAAATTAGAAACTTAATTCAAGATTTAGGTAAAAGCAAAACTGTTTTACTATCAACTCACATTATGCAAGAAGTTGAAGCTATTTGTGATAGAATTTTAATTATAAATAAAGGTATTATCGTTGCCGACGGCACTACTAAAACAATTCAGGCAAAATTGAAAGACAAAGTAAAAAGCTTGGATTTAGAAACATTAAAACCTATTGATACTAAAAAACTTAAACTTATAGCTGGTGTTTTAGCTGTTCGCGATTTAGGGAAAAATCATTATAATATTGAATTTGACTCTAAAACAGATATAAGACAAGATATTTTTAATCTTGCTGTTGAAAATAATAACACTGTGCTTAGTCTTCAATTAAAAGAACATAGCTTAGAACAAGTTTTTGCTGAATTAACAACCAAAGCCAACTAAATTTCTATATAAATTTCAATAATTTCGGAATAAATTTCTGGAACAATATTTACATCTTTTATTGCTGCAGGAATTAAAATAGTTTCTCCTTTTGATAATGTTTCTGTTTTGTTAGAAGGTGTTTTTATTTGGACTTTTCCATTTACACAAAAATAAACTACAAAACTATCTAAATTATAGTAATTTTTCTGAATTTCATTCATAATTGGAATGTAATTCAATGTGAAAAATTGGTTTGAAATTATTTTATTTTGGCTATCCGCTTTTTTAGAGAAATTAATTTTTAGATTTTCAGTTTTTGAATAATCTATCACACCTTTTGCCAAGTCTAAATGCAGTTCTCTGTCTTTTCTATTGTAATCATAAACTCTATAAGTAACATCTGAAGTTTGTTGCACTTCTAAAATTAAATTTCCTTCGCCCAAGCTATGCACTCTGCCTGCGGGAATATAATAAACCTCTCCTGCTTTTGTTTCAACAATATTTAGTAAATTTTCAAAATCTTCTTTTTCTATTGCATTAAAAAACTCATTTGAATTTGTGTTTTTACAAAAGCCCGAAATTAATTTTGCTCCTTTTTCTGATTCCAAAACATACCAAACTTCTGACTTACCTCTGGCATTATGCCTTTCTGCGGCAAGCTCATCATTAGGGTGTACTTGAATTGACAAATTTTCTTTAGCTTCAATTATTTTTATTAGCAAAGGAAATTCATATCCAAAGTTATCAAAAACCTCATCTCCGACAATTTCGCCCATGTAAACTTCAATAATTTCTTCAATTGTATTATCTTTTAAAAATCCATTTGCCACAACGGACAAATCGCCTTGTAATGCAGATATTTCCCAAGATTCGCCACAATTATCGGGTGTTTTTTTATCTGATTTTAAATTTTTAATTTTTTCGCCACCCCATACTTTTGGCTTATATATTGGTTTAAATTTTATTGGATATAGCATATTTAAAATATTTTTATTATTTTTAAAAATTCAAAATTAATATTTTTTTTCTAATAATGATAATATTATGTTAGTGGTTGGTATTGCAGGCGGAACTGGTTCTGGTAAGACTACTGTAGTTAGAAAACTTATAGACCAACTTCCCAAAAATTGTGTTACATTAATTCCTCAAGATTCATATTATAAGGATAATAGTCATTTGCCATTGGAAGAAAGGCAAAAAATAAATTTTGACCACCCCGATGCTATAGAGTGGTCGCTTTTAATTGAGCATATCAAGGAGTTGAAGCAGAAAAAAACAATTTATCAGCCAATTTATTCATATTTGACTTGCACTCGTAGTGAGGAAACTATAAAAGTTGAGCCTTTAAAAATTATTATTATTGAGGGAATTTTAATTTTGGGAAATAAACAGTTGCGTAGCCTAATGGATTTAAAAGTGTTTGTAAATGCCGATGCAGACGACAGATTATCTCGTGTTATTCAACGCGACATTATTGAGCGAGGACGTTCTGTCAACATGGTTTTGGAAAGATACGAAAAAACTGTAAAACCTTCTCACCTTCAATTTATTGAGCCAACTATGAGATATGCAGATATTATTGTACCACAAGGTGGTAACAACGATGTTGCAATTGATTTATTAAGTAAATTTATTCTTCAAAATATAAATAAGTAATTATGTTAGAAAAAGTTAAAATTAACGAAGTTTTATTTTTAGATATTGAGACCGTTCCTGCACAGCCTAATTTTGAAAGCTTAGAAGAGAATTATCAAAAACATTGGGAAAAGAAATCGGCTTATTTTAGAAGCGAAAATGAATCAGCTTCAGATGTTTATAATCGTGCTGGAATTTATTCTGAATTTGGAAAAATCATATGTATATCTGTTGGGTTTATTTATGAGAAACAACTTAGAGTAAAATCATTTTATGGTGATGACGAAAAGCAGTTGCTAACAGAATTTGCAAATATGATTTCAAGTTGGGATAGATTTGGGAACAAACAAATATGTGGTCATAATATTAAAGAATTTGATGTCCCTTACATAGCTCGCAGAATGTTGGTAAATGGTTTAAACCTGCCTCCTGCTTTTGATTTAGCTGGCAAAAAACCTTGGGAAGTAAATCATATCGACACCTTAGAGTTGTGGAAATTTGGAGATTATAAGAACTTTACATCTTTGGCACTTTTGGCTGATTTATTTAATATCCCCACATCAAAAGATGACATAGACGGAAGCCAAGTTTATGCAGCTTATTACGAAGAAAAAAACTTAGAGAGAATTGTTACCTACTGCGAAAAAGACGTTTTGTGTGTTGCAAATCTTTTGTTACGTTTTATGGGAAAAGCTATTATTGATTTTAAAGATCTTGTTAAAACAGTTAAAAGTTAAAAGTT
>DAONZU010000098.1:0-4184 GCA_035406965.1 Bacteroidales bacterium | reverse complement strand
GAAAAGCTATTATTGATTTTAAAGATCTTGTTAAAACAGTTAAAAGTTAAAAGTTAAAAGAGCTGACGCGTCCATTGCTTCGCAGGGTTCGCAAGCTCACTCTACTTGCTCTAACACCCATGACGCTCGCTCGGATTTGCAATCCGCGTGTAACATTACCAAGCACTCGGATTGCAAATCCGAACGAGCGGAGATAGTAATAAAAATTTCCGTCTTTACGAACTTTAAAAACTTTTAACTGTATTTCTTAAATAATCAGCATTGCATCTCCATAAGATCCGAATTTATATTTTTCTTTAATTGCCACATCATAAGCTTTCATTAGTTCGTGATAGCCTGCAAATGCTGCAACAGAAATCATTAGCGTTGATTTTGGAAGATGGAAATTTGAAATCATAGCATCTGGCACCAAAATATCTGCTGGTGGGAAAAGGAATTTATTTGTCCAGCCTTCAAATGGCTTTAAGTATCCAGTAGTTGTAACAGCACTTTCAAGAGTTCTTAGAACAGTTGTTCCTACTGCACAAACTTTATGTTTTTCCTCTTTGGTTTTGTTCACTAGATTAGCCAACTCTTCAGTGATAAAAATTTGCTCTGAGTCCATTTTATGTTTTGTTAAATCTTCAACATCAACTTCTCTAAATGTACCCAATCCTACATGTAGCGTAACATAACCAAACTCAACACCTATTATTTCTAAGCGTTTTAAAAGTTCTCTACTAAAATGCAAGCCTGCTGCTGGTGCTGCAACCGCTCCTTCTTTTTTTGCATAAATAGTTTGGTATCTATCTTTGTCTTCAGCTTCTACCTCTCTTTTTATTATATGAGTTGGCAAAGGTGTTTGTCCTAAATTATAAAGTTTTTCCTTAAAAGTTGGATAGTCGCAATCAATTAAAAATCTTAGAGTTCTTCCTCTAGAAGTTGTGTTGTCAATGATTTCAGCAACTAAATCGTCATTTTCGCCAAAATATAATTTATTTCCTATTCTAATTTTACGTGCTGGGTCAACTAAAACGTCCCACAATCTTTGATCTTTATTCAGTTCGCGTAGTAAAAAAACTTCGATTTGAGCTCCTGTTTTTTCTTTAGTTCCGTAAAGTCGTGCTGGAAAAACTTTAGTGTCATTAAAAATCATTAAATCTTTATCATTAAAATAATCTTTAATGTCTTTAAAAAGTTTATGTTCTATTTCATTAGTTTTTCTATGTAGTACCATCAATCTTGCTTCGTCTCTATTTTCTGCTGGATACAAAGCAATTAGTTCGTCTGGTAGGTTAAATTCAAATTGTGATAATTTCATATTTTTAATAAGTTATTAAAATTATTTTTTACAACTAATATTCAATTTATTTTCATCTAAAAAATCTATAAATCCCTCTAAATCAATAGCATCATTTATAGAATAGTCTCCACTTTTAATTCGCCTAAGATAATACAAAAAAGCCCCGTTGTCAAGTCTTTTTCCAAAATCATGTGCTAAAGTTCTAATATAAGTCCCTTTAGAGCAAGTAATAGTAAGGGTTACATCAGGTAAATTAATTTTACTTACATCAAATTTGGTAATATTAATTTCACGTTGTTCGAGTTTAAGTTTTTTTCCTTTTCTAGCAAATTCGTAAGCTCGTTTTCCTCTAATTTGAATTGCAGAATATATTGGTGGTGTTTGCATGCTAGTTCCTAAAAAACTTTTTGCAACTTTAAAAATATCTTCTTCTTTTATATTATCTATTTCGAAATTTTTATCAACCTCTGTTTCCATATCATACGAAGGCGTTGTTGCTCCAAGTCTGAAAGTTGCTTCGTAAACTTTTTCTCCTTCTTGTAACTGTTCGATAAGTTTAGTGTATTTTCCTGTGCAAATAACCAAAACTCCTGTTGCCAAAGGGTCTAAAGTACCAGCATGTCCAACTTTAATTTTTTGATTTCCTGTAACTTCTCGTAATTTATATCTAATTTTATTTACAACATCAAAAGACGACCAGGTTATTGGTTTATCGATAACAATAATTTCTCCATTTTCGAAGTTGGGGCTTGTATTTAGCTTAAAACTTTCTATCACTTATCTTACAAAGAAAATTGTTATAACACCTACTATCAAACAATATATGGCAAACCAATAAAGTTTTCCTTTTTTCACAATATTTATCATTGTTTTACAAGCAATCAATCCTGAAACAAAGGCTGCCAAAAACCCTATTATCAACGAACTAGTAGGTATTCCACTTGAGACAGCAGTGCCTCCAACGATATCTAAAAAGTTTTCGCCTAAAATAGGAATTAATACCATTAAGAATGAAAATTTTGCTATTTCTTCTTTTTTATTTCCATTTATTAGTCCTGTTGCTATTGTTGCTCCTGAACGAGAAATGCCTGGCACTACGGCTATTGCTTGTGAAATTCCGATAATAAAAGCGTCTAAATAATTTATATCTCTTTGTTTTTTGTTTTTGAAAAAATATGTAAAAAACAATAAAGCCGCAGTAACAACTAACATTGAGCCAATAAAAACAAAGCTATTTCCTGCAAATAGTTTTTCTATATGATCTTTGAATAATAATCCAACTATCAACACTGGAATCATTGAAACGCATATTTTAAAAATATAGCTTGTTTCTTCGTTATATTGAAATTTGAACAAACCTTTGAATAATTTTAAAATATCTTTCCAAAACACTACTAAAGTACTTAGAACCGTTGCACCATGCACCATTATTGAAAAATAGAAATTTTCTTCTCCTTTTATTCCAAATAAGGCTTTACCAATTTCTAAATGGGCACTACTACTTACTGGTAAAAACTCTGTTAATCCTTGGATTAGTCCGAGAATTAATGCTTCAAACCATTCCATATATTTCTTTTATTTAGATTTGGGTCTCCACAAAATTGCAAAAATTTCAATAATAAAACCAATAAGAATAATTATTGGAGCCAATGAAATTCTTCTAAAATTAAAAATTTCTTTATTAAACACATTTGGGTCTGTGCTTTTTCCACCCGACATCAATATGAATCCTATTATTATAAAGACAAAGCCAATAATAATAAGTATGTAATTTTTCTTACCTAAGGTAAATCCAGAATTTTGTTCTTGATTTTCTGTTCTTTCAATTTTATTCATATTTTTAATAATATAAATTAGATGTTTTTAATTTTAAATATTTATTTATAGAGAAATAAGTCGAAATACTTGTTAACAAAATGCCAATAATAATTAATATTGCATACAATGAAATAATAATCAGTGGATCTATAAGGCTTACTACTTCTCCAATATGTTTATTTACAAAATAAAAGATTGCACTTAAAACAGCTATTGCAATTAGTGAGCTAAACAATCCTTGTAATGCTCCTGAAATAAGGAATGGTTTTCGTATGAAACTACGTTTTGCTCCTACCAATCTCATGGAGTTTATAATAAAGCGTTTAGAAAAAATCATTAATCTTACGGTATTGTTTATCAAAGCCAAGGAAATTACAAATAAAGCTGCAGAAAAAACTAGCAATACAAGACTGATTTTATTAATATTATCATTTATAAGTCCAAGCAGATTATGTTGATATGCCAGCTCTTCAACTATATCGCTCTCTGTTAAAAACAAGTTTTCGATTTTAGCTATACTATCAGGATGAGCATAGTCTGCTGTTAAATATACGTTTAGCGTTGCCGACAAAGGATTATATCCTAAAGTGCTAATAAAATCTTCGCCAAGTTCTTCTTGAAGAGAGCTTGCTGCATCTTCTTTTGTTATGTATTCTGTTGCTTTAATAAAATTTTTAGCGTCTAAAGTTTTTTGATATTGTTTTATATCTGCTTCTCTAACATCATTTTTAATAATTAATGAAAAGCATATATTTTCTTTTACGTAAGTTGACAAAAAACTTGCTCCTAAAATCATCCAACCCACAATTCCGAGTAATAGCAACACCATTGATATACTAACCAAAGATGTTAGATATGCTCCTCTTACTTTACTTTTAATTTTTCCTTCTTTCATTACTTATTGTACAAGTATTTTTGCATTGATGATTTTATTATTTTCTCCTATAATTTTCACTAAATAAAAACCTTTTGCAAAACTACTAAGATTATATTTAACTTCCCAATTATTAACAATTTCTTTAGAAATTAGTTTTCCTGAAACGCTATAAAACTCTATGTTTTCTATTAAGAAATCGTTTGATTC
>DAONZU010000097.1:0-8308 GCA_035406965.1 Bacteroidales bacterium | reverse complement strand
AAAATGAATAAAGAAAGTTTAAACGCTCTTAGTCCAGTTGACGGAAGATATAAAGCTAAAACTGAAATCCTTAGAGACTATTTTTCTGAGTTTGCATTAATAAAATATAGAATAGAAGTTGAAGTTGAATATTTTATTGCTCTTTGCGAAATTCCATTAGATGAATTAAAAGATTTTTTTAGACCAAATTTTGAAAAACTAAGAGAAATTTACAACAACTTTTCCATAGAAGATGCACAAAGAGTTAAAGAGATTGAAAAAACTACCAACCACGATGTCAAAGCTGTAGAGTATTTTTTAAAAGAAAAATTTGATGGTTTACAGCTAAATCAATATAAAGAATTTATTCATTTTGGCTTAACTTCACAAGATATAAACAATACTGCTGTTCCTTTAAGTGTCAAAGATTGCATGAACGAAGTTTATTCGCCTTCTCTATTAAATATTATAAAATTATTAGACGATTTAACTGATGAATGGAAAGATGTTACAATCTTAGCAAGAACACATGGACAGCCAGCCTCTCCTACTCGATTAGGTAAAGAAATTCAAGTTTTTTCAACTAGATTAAAAGAGCAACTAACCCAAATGGAACAAATTCCTTTTAGTTCAAAATTTGGTGGTGCTACAGGAAATTTCAACGCACATCTTGTAAGCTATCCAAATATTGATTGGAACGAGTTTGGATACCATTTTGTAAATAATTACTTAGGTTTGCATAGAAGTTTTCCAACAACACAAATAGAGCATTACGACAACCTAGCAGCTTTACTTCAATGTATTGGAAGAATAAATACAATATTAATTGACTTCTGTCGCGATATGTGGACATATATTTCTATGGACTACTTTAAGCAAAAGATTAAAGCCGGCGAAGTTGGTTCTAGTGCAATGCCACATAAAGTAAATCCTATAGATTTTGAAAATGCAGAAGGAAATCTAGGAATAGCAAATGCAATAGCTCATCATTTAGCAGAAAAACTTCCTATCAGTCGCTTGCAACGCGACCTAACCGACTCAACAGTTTTACGAAATATTGGAATGCCTTTCGGACATACTATAATAGCTTTTGAATCAATAAAAAAAGGAATTGGAAAACTTCTGCTAAATCAAGAACAAATTAATAAAGATTTAGAAAACAATTGGATAGTAATTGCCGAAGCTATACAAACTGTGCTTAGAAAAGAAAATTATCCAAATCCCTACGAAGCACTCAAAGAACTTACCAGAACAAACACTAAAATTACTCAGCAAACTTTCATTGATTTTATAAACAACTTAGATATAAAAGAAGAAGTAAAAGAACAATTGAGAAAAATAACACCTTATAATTATACAGGTATATAAAAAATAATGAAAGATTTTTATAAAATAATAAAATACATTTTCCCGTATAAGGTACAGGCTATTTTTAATATTTTTTTCAATGTTCTTTCTACACTATTCTCTGTTTTTTCATTTGCTATTGTAATTCCTTTTTTAGGAATTTTGTTCAAAACTCAAGCATTAGTTACTGAAAAACCTGCATTAGATATTACTAGCGTTTCTAGTTTACAACATAATTTTAATTATTGGTTAAGCAATATTATTATTGAACATGGCGAAATAAAAGCTCTGATAAGCATGGGTGTATTAGTTATTATTGCTACTTTTTTCAAAACTCTATGCTTTTATCTTGCAAATCACTTTATGGTTCCACTTCGTAATGGAGTTGTAAAAGATATTCGCAATCAGCTATTCGACAAAGTTATAAGTTTACCAATAGGATATTTTTCAGAAGAAAAAAAGGGAAATATAATTGCTAGAATGACAAACGATGTGCAAGAAATTGAATGGGGAATAATGAGTTCTTTAGAAATGATTTTCAGAGACCCAATTAAAATCTTAATCTATCTTGGCACAATGTTTATCATTAGTTGGCAAATGACAAGCTTTGTGTTTATTTTACTTCCTATTGTTGGTTTAATTATTGGACGAACAGGACGTAGCTTACGAAAAGTTTCAATGACAGGGCAACAACAAATGGGAAGTTTGATGGCTCAAATCGAAGAAATGATTGGTGGCTTGAGAATTATCAAAGCTTTTAATGCAGAAAAACATATTTCCGACAAATTTAAAGACACAAATAAAGATTACACTGGCTTGATGAACTTTGTAAATAGAAAAAGATTTTTGGCAAGTCCATTAAGTGAATTTTTAGCTACTATTGCTGTGGTTGTTATAATGTGGTATGGAGGAACATTAATTTTAGGCGACAATGCATTGCTCTCGCCTGCTGCATTAATTGGATATTTAGTTATTTTTAGTCAAATAATTTCGCCAGCTAAAACCTTGTCATCTTCGTGGTTTAATATTAAAAAAGCTATGGCTTCTGTTGATAGAGTTAATGACATTCTAGACCAAACAAATCCTATAGTTGAAAAACAAGGTGCTACAGAAATTACTGAATTTGAGAATAGTATAGAGTTTAAAAATGTAAATTTTGCATACACCGAAGATATTCCTGTTCTTAAAAATATAAATTTAAAAATACAGAAAGGACAAACCGTTGCAATAGTTGGTCAAAGCGGTTCGGGAAAATCTACAATGGTTGATTTAATTCCAAGATTTTATGATATTTTAGAAGGCGAAATTTTAATAGACGGTATTAATATTAAAGATTATAAACTTTCCAATTTGCGAGAATTAATAGGCTATGTACACCAAACTCCAATACTTTTTAATGATAGTATTGCAAATAATATTGCTTTTGGAAAACAAAATGTATCACAAAAAAATATAGAAGAAGCCGCCAAAGTAGCAAATGCCCATGATTTTATTTTAGAAAGCGAAAATCAATATGATACAAATATAGGCGATGGTGGTTGCAAACTATCTGGTGGTCAACGTCAAAGACTGAGTATTGCAAGAGCTGTTTTAAAAAATCCGCCTATTTTAATTTTAGACGAGGCTACATCTGCTTTAGATACAGAATCGGAAAATTTGGTGCAAGAAGCTTTGGATAATTTAATGCAAAATAGAACTTCAATAGTTATTGCTCATAGATTGTCAACAATAAAACGTGCTGATTTAATTTGCGTTCTTCACGAAGGACAAATTGTAGAAACAGGAAAACATGAAGAACTTATTGCAAAAAAAGGAATGTATTATAAACTTAACAATATTCAAAACGGATAATCTTTCAAGAAAAACAATTATATTTGCACTAAAATAAAACTTCTATGAAAAGAAAATTAATATATTTTTCAATAATCTGCACACTCTTAGTTGCATGTGGTTCTAATGATAAGCCAAAACGACCCGATGGAATGGCAAAAAACACTGGAGAATTAAAATTTCAAGATTATAGTTTTGAAAATCCTCCACAATTTAGAAAAGATGGCGATTTGAGATTTTATGACAGCAATACTCAAGAAGAATTATTTCATATAGAAACAGAAGTAGCAAGCACTGATGAATCAAGAGCTAGAGGTTTAATGTTTAGGAAAGAAATGCTCGAAAATCAAGGAATGTTTTTTTTATTTGCAAAAGATGAAATTCAAGCTTTTTACATGAGAAACACCTTAATTCCTTTAGATATACTTTATGTAAACTCAAAAATGGAAATTGTTGATATTTATAAAAACACAAAACCCAAAGACGAGACATCGCTACCTTCTAAAGAGCCTGCGAAATATGTAATTGAAATAAATGCCGGGCTTTGTGACAAATATAATATCGAAATAGGCGATTATATTGTGTTTGATTAATCCTTTGTGTGAGTAAATTTTCCGTTTAGCTTAACTATTCCAATAAGTGGCGAATCTAAATTTTCTACATTCAAATTAAACACTCCGCAAATATTGTTTTCGTCAACATAATCAATAGTAATACCTCCTTGAGCAGGCATTCCAGACAACCAATTAAAATAAACTTCGCCAAAACATGTAACAATATTCACTTGACACCACAAGCCAGATTGATAATCTAAATAAGCATAATAAACATCGCTAATTTTTTTACCTTGTCTAGCATTTATGCCAATAATTATATCGTATTGATTTTCAGCAAGTCGCCCATTAAATTCCTCTTCAGAATAATTCTTTAATTTCAAGCTGATAGTTGTATCATTTATCCATTCCATTTCAGATTGTTTTACCTCAAACTTATAGTTTTCAACAACTAAAGTATCCGACATAGAATAATAATAATCAGTAATTGTCATTTCAATATCATTCTCGTAATCACAAGGCTTAACTTCTTCCTCTGCTTCATTTTTTTTTGTTGACTGCGAACATGAAAATAGTGCTAACACAATAGTAAATAGTAAAATAGTAGTTTTGAATTTCATTAGTTTAAGTTTACAGTTAAAAGACTATGCAAGATAATACATTTTTATATATCTTATGGAATAAATTGTAATTATTTTACATAACACGACTATTCAAAGACTTACAAGCACAAAAATTATACAAACAAAGAAATTTTATTTATTACAAATTCCTTTATAAGGACAAAATTTGCAGTTGTCGGGATCTGTAGTTTGCGAAAATATTGTATTTGGCTCAAGCATGCTCTCAAACAAAGAAATTAAATTTTCTTCAAATGCTTGTAATAAATCATCTGAAAAATCAGTTAACTTTTCTCGTTTCATGCTTATACTACTATCATAATCTTTATTTAACTCATTGAGACTAAACACACTAGGACAAACATAATCATATTTTTTACGAAGTATATAAGCATATAAAAACAACTGCATAATTATATCTAGCTCATATGTTCTATCTTGCTCAAACAATTCCGAAATTTCAGAAAAAGAATTTTTAACTTTTCCTGTTTTATAATCTATAACTCTAAGTGTTTTTCCTTGTCTATCAATTCTATCGATATTTCCTTTAATTTTTACGCTAAAATCATTTGCAAGTTTAATATCTCGAGAATATTCTGCTTCTAAATCAACAATGCTAAACTCAGGACTTTGGCTATCAAAATCCAACATACGTTTAACATATTTTTCAACCACATCTACAATTAATTTTTTTTCTGTCTCTGCAATTTGAACCTCTGATTTCACTTTAAAAACCTTTTTTATTGCTTCATTTTTACACTTGTTTATATTTTTATCTGCTCGTATTTGCTTAAATAATTCTTTATTTAAAACTTGATTTTTATATGGTTCATACAAAAGCTTCATTATTTCATGAAACAAAGATCCGAAAAGTGCAGCATCTTCTTTTTCTTCAATTTCATCAACTTCCTTCAAACCCTTTACATACCTTAAAAAATATTTAAACTCACAACTTAAATAAGAATTTATAGCAGAAGGACTTATTCCATTTTGCAAATGAGTTTGAATTTTCTCAATAACTTCAGGAGTTTTGTTTGCGTTTAAAACATTTTCGTTAGATAGACTTATTTTGTAGGCTTTATTAATAAATTTTATATCAAAATCAGCTTCATACTTGATTTGAGTAACAAACCTTGAAACTTCTCCACTAATTTTTTCATCGCCTTGTGCAGCATAAAGAATTTTTACATCTTTAGCTCTTTGCAATAGACGATAAAAATAATAAGAAAAAATACTGTCCTGAAACTCTATTGAAGGAAGTTCGTAAAATTTTCGCAAATTATAAGGAATTAAAGTTTGAGTAGCAGATTTTTTTGGAAAAACACCTTCGTTTAGCGAAAGCATAATTACTCTGTCAAAATCTAAATTTCGAGTTTCCAAAAAACCTAAAACCTGCATTCCTTTAAGTGGCTCACCCTCAAATGCTAAGCTCACAGACTTAACAGCATTTAAAAGAATTTTAAATAAAATTTCCTTTCTTTCAATTATAATTTTTCCATCAACAAAACAATCGCTAACTAAATTTATTGAGTTTGAAAGTTTTAACAAAAATTCTGTTTCAAAAATAAAATCTTCTTTTTTTGAGACTAAGTCCAAAACATCTGCAATTACTTCTGACAGCCAATTTAAAATTTCGGGAACATCTTTTACATTAGCATCAAACAATTTTGCAAGAAATTCATTTTGCATAAAACTACTTAAATCAACATAAATCGATTTTTCCTTATTGATAAATTCAAGAATTTCTTGAGCATCTTTAGAAAAAAATTCGCTGATATAAGTTTGTGTTAAAATGCTTACAATATCTTTATGATAAAACTTTAAACTGTCGGTTAAAAACCTTGAATTTTGACGTAGCGAAAGCAAGTTGCTAAAAAAATTAAAGGCTTTTGTATTTCTCAAAGGAAAACCCATAGTAATGTTGTAATCTCCAACAAAATCGGGAATAGAAGTCATAAGTGGAATTAACAAATTCTCATCTCCTAAGGCGATTGCTACTTTTTCTATATCGAAATCGGGTTGGGCTTTCCATTCTGTTAATATTTCTTCTATTAACTTAACTTGAGCTACAGAAGTAGGAAGGCTAATTACCTCAACATCAAGATTTTGGCTTTTAATTTTATCATTGTTCGATTTTAAATCATTTGTAAATAATTTTAAATTATTTCTTAAAAATCGTCCAGCTTCATGCTCGTTATTTTTCACGTAATAATCGTCATAGTCCCAAAAAAATGCAGTTTCTCTATTGGTTTTCAAAAATTTAAAAACTTCTATTTCGCATTTATTTAGAGCATTAAAACCGACAATAAAATATTTATCTTTTTCTAAATTTACATTGTGAATGTTTTCGACTAAATCTCTGTAAGCCATTCCTTGATAGGCAACGCCTTGCTCGAATAATATTTTTCTAAATTCAGAATAAATATCGTACATTTTCGACCATAATGACAAAAATTCTGCCTTATGAGAACTGGGTTTGTCAATATCAATATTTGTCCAAAATCTTTTTATAATTTCTAATTCTTTTTCATCGAAAGAGCTAAATTTTGCATCAATTTCTTGAATATCATTTATGCTTGCAAATAATTTTTCTGCATCAACTAAATATTTATCAACGTCATCGAAGTCGCTCAAAATTATTTGTCCCCAGTAGTAAAAATTATCAAAATTTTCGTTTGATCCAGTGCAGTTTTTATATACATTAAAAAGTTTACTTATTAAAAGCAAATCATCTTCAACTATTAAATTGGAATTTGATTCAAAAATTGATTTTATTGTAATAATTTGCGGAAGCCAAGAAGTTTCGTTCAAGCTATTTACAATTTCTTTTTTCAAAAAAAGTTCTGTTCTTCGGTTTGGAACGACAATGCAAATATTTTGAAAATCATCTTTTTGCTGAATAATATTTTGGGCTACTTCAAATAAAAAACTTTTCATAATTTTTGCGAAGATAAAATAAGATTAAAATCAGCTAACACAATTGCCGCAACTGATTCTACAATTACAGGCGTTCTTAAAGCATAACAAACATCATGTCGTCCTTGAATTTTTAGTTCGCCCATTTTTTGTGTTTCAAAATTAAAAGTCTCTTGAGCTTTTGAGATGCTGGCACTTGGTCGAAAATAAACTCTAAAAACTATTTCATTTCCATTACTAATTCCTGCATTTATTCCGCCAGAGTTATTTGTTTTAGTTTCGCCTTTTTCATTTATAAACACATCATTAAATTCAGAGCCTTTTGCCGAACCTGCAAAAATTCCATTTCCAAACTCAATAGCTTTAGCACCTGGAATTGAAAAAATCAAATGTGCCAAAACAGACTCTAAAGAATCGAAAAAAGGCTCACCATAACCCACTGGCAAATTATTTATTCTACATTCAACCACAGCACCTAAGGAATCGCCATTTTGTTTTGCTTCATCAATTTTTGTTTGAAAATCCTCGCTTCCAGCAACAGAAATAACAGATGCAGAAATTTTAATATCAGGCAAAATTTTGTTAGCCACA
Source organism: Bacteroidales bacterium (assembly GCA_035406965.1). GTDB lineage: Bacteria > Bacteroidota > Bacteroidia > Bacteroidales > ML635J-15 > Bact-19. Next base: position 471 of record DAONZU010000097.1, on the reverse strand, counting down.
ACACCAGCAGCAACAAGTGCTAAAGTCATTCTTCCCGAAAAATGTCCAGAACCTCTAAAATCGTTAAATGATTTATATTTTTTATTTGCTACAAAATCCGAATGTCCGGGACGATAAAAGCCGTTGAAATTATAATCTTCAGACTTAATATTTTTATTTTCAAAAGATATTAAAATTGGTGCACCAGTTGTGTGGGAATTAAAAACACCAGATTTAATCAAAGGAATATCATCTTCTTTGCGGGAAGTGCTACCAACTTGATTAGGTTTTCGTCTTTCTATGGCAAGTTCAAAATCTTTTTCACTTAATAAAATTCCTGCAGGAACACCATCAATTAAAACTCCCAGTTCCCCTGCATGAGATTCGCCATAAATGCTAATTCTAAAAATTCTACCAAAAGAATTCATATTTTATTTTTTAAACAAACTTATAAAAAATAAAATAAACAACAAAATGTGTAAAGATTTTTTA
>DAONZU010000096.1:3741-8435 GCA_035406965.1 Bacteroidales bacterium | reverse complement strand
TTCCTGTAGGTGGAGTAGTGCGTTATACAAATCTTTCCGAAAACGGACCATTTAACCAATGGGCTTGGGAATTTGAAGGCGGAACTCCTGCCGTTTACAACGACTCTACACCACCACCTATTGCATATTTGCAAGTTGGAACTTATGATGTAACTTTACGTTGTCGCAAGACAAATAATATTCAAGATCAAATTACAAAATATGACTACATAACAGTTATTCCAAAAGCTACAACTCCACCAATTGCTAGCTTTACTGCTAACTACACAGTTGTGCAACCTGGCGATCCAATAAACTTCATTGATTTAAGCTCTGGCAACCCATATCAATGGACATGGGAGTTCCCTGGTTCAGACCAAGAAACAAGCAACCAAAAACATCCTATGGGAATAACATATCCAGAAGAAGGAGTTTATTCGGTAAGACTAACTGTAGGTAATAACTTTGGTGTTGATGTAATGCTGAAAGAAATGTACATAACTGTAAGTGTAGATGACCCTTGCTCCGAAGCTCCTACAGTAGATTTTAATGCAACTTCTCGATTGATACCAGCAGGAGGAAGCGTTAACTTTTTTGATTTGTCTGAAGGTTTACCAACTTATCACACTTGGACTTTCGATGGTGGCAATCCAGCAAGTAGTAACGAAGGTTCTCCAACGACACCCATACAATACAGCACTGAAGGCATTTATAACGTAAGCCTAACTGTTAGCAACTCGTGTGGCTCAAGCACAGTTGTGAAACAAAATTATATTTACGTATTTAGTAGCCCTGTAGGAAAATACTGCGATACTATTACAACAATAAAATCTGGTGAAGTTGTTGAGCCAAGAGTGCCAGATGGACAATGGGGATATTTAGCTGGACACAATGGACTTAAAATAAGAGAATATGCAAATCGTTTTGATGCACACACTTTTAGTGAAGTATCTGCAGTTTTAGTTCCTGTTAATCAAGTCAAATATGATGCTACTGATTCATATGTGAAATTTTATGTTGCAGACGCTAATTATCCAACACCTGATTCTATTTTAGGTGAAAAGAAAGTTTACTTGTATCAACTTACAAAAAATGAAACTAATCTTATTAAATTTGAACCTCCAATTAGTGTGAACGGACCATTTTATGTTGGATATAAAATTAACTATCCTGACGAAGATAATGATGGATTCTCTGACGATATGTTTGTTGTTGGAATAGCTGCACCGCGATATCCTAATTTGCCTGAAAATAATCAGCTATACATGAAAAAAGGAAGTACTTGGTACACCGCAAATGATATGTTTAATTTTGGCTCAGCACTTCCACTAAAACCTATTGCTTGTTTAGTTGATGTAGAAGAAATAATCGCTGAAAATGATATAAACATCTATCCTAACCCAACTACTGGATTAGTTACTATAAAAATTAAAGACACTTATTATTCAAGTGTTAGTTTTGAAATTTATGACATAATGGGTAGAAAAGTTGTTAGCGAAATTTACAAAAACGGTGTTGATGAATTTTCTACTGATTTAAGCAACTACCCCGAAGGTTTATACATTATCAGAATGAAACTTGGAAACCTAAATCTTAATAAAAAGATATTGTTAACAAAATAAAAGTATATACAACAAAAAATTAAAACCTCTGATTATCTTTGCATGGTCAGAGGTTTTTTATAACCACAAATTAAAACTATAGTTTCAAAAATATTATAAAATGAAAATTATATACTTTTTAATATTTAATTTTTTAGTATTACTTCTTTTAAACTCATGCAATAATCAACACAAAAAAACTGAAGAAGGACAAACTATTCCAAACAAATACGCAACAGATTTTGAAATACAAGAAACTTCTGATGGCTATATTTTAAAAGTTAAAAATCGTTTTGACCAAACCAATAGTGGTACTTATACCTATTATTTATCATCTAAACCAGAATCTACTCCTAATTCAAATGTTACAATACCTATTCCAGTTTCAAAAGTTGCATGTTTGTCAACTAGTCATATTGCCTTTATTTCTACCTTAGACAAAACTTCTTCTATAAAAGGCATAAGCACGCCAGAATTAGTTTGTAATTCGGAAGTATCTAAACTTTATGCACAAGGAAAAATTTATAATATTGGATATGACAATCAAATAAACTATGAAAAAATCATTTCAATTTCGCCAGATGTTGTATTTGCCTTTGGTGTTGACAATACTAGCGTTTCAAAATTTCAAAAACTAACAGACCTAGGAATACCCGTGGTTTTTGTCAATGATTTTACCGAAGCCAAACCTTTAGGTAGAAGCGAATGGATAAAATTTTTTGCTTGTTTCTACGACAAATTAAATTTTGCAACTGAATATTTTGACAGCATTGAAAATAATTATCTAAATATAAAATCATCTATTCCTCAAAATGTCAAAAAGCCTAAAGTATTGGTAAGTTTGCCTTGGAAAGGCACTTGGTGGGTTCCTGGAGGAAATTCTTTTTTTGCAAACTTTATTAATGATGCAGGCGGAGAATATATTTTTAGCAACAATAATCATTCTGATAGCCAAGGTTTAAATATTGAAGAAGTGTTTGCAAAAGCTAAAAATATTAGTTTTTGGTTAAATCCAAATAATGTAAACACTAAAACCGAAATTTTATCTATAGACAACAGATTAGAGTTTTTTGAACCATATAAGACTGCAAAAATTTACAACAATAATTTAAAAGAAAACCAAGCTGGAGGAAATGATTTTTGGGAATCAGGAATATTGCATCCTGATATAATTCTATTAGATTTAAAAACAATTTTTCATCAAGATTCAACAAATAACCACAGCCTATATTATTACAAACAAATAAATTAAGCCACGCGTAAATGAAAAAAACCAAACTTACAATAAAATTTATATTATTAAGTGTTTTTCTAATTAGTTTAGGACTCTTAGACCTTTTATCAGGTTCCATTCAAATTTCAGTATCGGATATTTTTAATTATATTTTTTCAAGCAACTCTGACAATGAATTTTATTTATTATTAAAAGAATTTCGTTTTCCAAGAATGAGTATGGCTATTTTGGCTGGAGCTAGTTTATCTATTTCTGGATTAATTATGCAAACCTTATTTAGAAATCCTTTAGCTGGACCAGATATTTTAGGGATTAGCAGTGGAGCTAGCTTAGGAGTTGCTATAGTTGTTCTTGGCGGAAGCTATTTGTTTGGAAATCATTTTTACCACGCCTCTAATTACATTACCTTAATAGCTGCAGGAATTGGAGCAGCATCAATATTGGGATTAATCCTAATAATCTCTTATAAACTTCGCGACATACTTTCAATATTAATAATAGGTATATTATTAGCGGGTATTATTTCTGCTATAGTAAATATTTTACAATATTTTGCAACAGGAATTAATGTAAAATCTTTTGTAGTATGGACAATGGGTTCATTAACAGCAAGTTCATCTAAAGATTTATTACTCGCCTCGCCTATCATATTGATTTTTGTATTATTAGCTTTTGCCTTATCTAAAAATTTAAATTTAATGTTACTAGGCGAAAGTTTTGCAAAAACTATGGGAGTAAATATAAAACTTTTAAGAATTTTAAGTTTTACAATAGTGAGTATATTAACAGGAGTTATAACAGTTTATTGTGGTCCTATAGGATTTGTTGGAATTGCTGTACCTCATATTAGCAGATGGATATTCAACACTTCTAACCATTTTGTTTTAATTCCAGCATCAGCACTTTTAGGTGGTATTTTTATGTTGTGTGGAGATATTTTAAGTAATTTATTTACTTCAAATGGCAATTTGCCTATTAATGCAATAACAGCAATTCTTGCAGCTCCATTTATTATTTGGGTTGTGTTTAAAAATAAAAGAACATTTGTGTAATGGAAAACTCGATCTTAAATATAAGCAATCTTAAATTTGGATACAAGGTTCCACTTTGTGAGCAAGAAGTTAATCTATCTGCAAAAATTGGAGATTTAATATGCCTTGTAGGATTAAACGGAAGTGGAAAGTCAACATTTTTAAACACAATTTCGGGAATTTTAAAACCAATTTCTGGTAAAATTATTATAGACGGACAAGATGTTAAAAAGCTAAGTTTAAACAAAAAATCTAAATTAATAAGTTTTGTACCTACAAAAATTGATTTTACTGCCAATTTAACAGTTCGCGAATTAGCAGAAATGGGAAGAAGTCCATATACAAATATTTTCGACAAAAAATCTGAAACTGACATTAAATTAGTTGAGAAAAACTTAAACGATTTTGATTTATTAAAGCTTCAAAACCGACAACTTTGGAGTTTGAGTGATGGCGAAAAACAAAAGGCAATGATTGCAAGAGCATTAATCCAAGAAACACCGCTTATGATTTTAGACGAACCAAGTGCTTTTCTCGACTATAAAATGAAACACCAACTAATGACAAAGCTAAAAGAAATAAGCACAAGCAAATGTGTAATTTTTTCAAGCCACGACATAGAAACAGCTACAAAATTTGCTACAAAAATATGGTTTATTAATAAAACAAAATTTGAAGTTTTAAGTCCCATGGAATTTATAAATAATCACTATAAAAAATCAATTTGATTCTACGAAAAATCATATAAAATATTTACTATATTTGCACAATTTTTGTTGTGAAATCGAAATAATAAATTTATTGAATGAAACACATAAAATTAATTTTCATAATTTTCATTGCTTCATG
>DAONZU010000096.1:0-3641 GCA_035406965.1 Bacteroidales bacterium | reverse complement strand
AAATTTATTGAATGAAACACATAAAATTAATTTTCATAATTTTCATTGCTTCATGTAATTTAGGAGCTTTTGCACAAAAATATACCATTAGTGGTTATGTTACTGACAAAGCTTCTGGCGAGCATATATTTAGTGCTAATGTTTACGATATGCGTACAAAGCAAGGCACTACAACAAATGAATATGGATATTTTAGTTTAACATTAGATGCCGATTCTGTAAATCTAAGCATTTCTTTTGTTGGATACGCAGCTTTTTCAAGTGATATATATCTAAATTCAGATTTGAATTTAAACATACAATTAGATCCAAACATAATGTTGGCGGAGGTTGTAATTTTAGATAAAAAATCTGATGAAATTGTAAAAAGCACACAGATGAGCATGATAGAAATGCCAATTCATAAAATAAAAGCTTTGCCTGTTTTGCTTGGCGAAGCAGATGTTCTTAAATCTTTACAGTTAATGCCAGGCGTTCAATCTGGTTCAGAAGGAAGTAGCGGTTTGTATGTTAGAGGTGGCGGTCCTGACCAAAACTTAATACTGTTAGATGGAGTTCCTGTTTATAATGCCTCGCACTTATTCGGTTTTTTTTCGGTTTTTAATACTGATGCTATTTCTAATGTAAAACTTATAAAAGGCGGTTTCCCAGCTCGCTATGGAGGAAGATTGTCTTCTGTTCTAGACATTAGAATGAAAGAAGGAAACTTAAAAGAATACCACGGCGAAGGCTCTATTGGAAATGTTTCATCAAAATTTACTTTCGAAGGACCAATAGTAAAAGATAAAGCCTCTTTTGTTATATCTGCAAGAAGAACTTATATTGATATTTTAGCTGCTCCTCTCGTTCTAGCTGTAAATAGAGCAGCAGGAAATTCTGACAAATTTAGAGCAGGATATTATTTCTATGATGCAAATGCAAAATTCAACTACAAAATTTCAGACAAAGACAGATTGTTTTTAAGTATTTATACAGGAAAAGACAAAGCCTACACAAGATCAAAACAAAGCTATATTTACAACGACACTACCAAAACAGAAACAATTAATTTTAACTTAAATTGGGGAAATATTACTAGTGCTTTACGCTGGAATCATGTTTTTCATAAAAAACTTTTTGGCAATCTTACAACTGTATATAGTAAATATAAATTTGAAACTATTCAGAAATATGAATTTTTATCTGATAAAAAAATAGAAGAAGAATATTTTTTCAAATATTTATCTGGAATTGACAATGTTGGAGCAAATTTAGATTTTGACTATAGACCTCTACCAAAACATTCGGTAAAGTTTGGTGCTAATTATTTATATCACACTTTTAATCCAGGAGGCTCAAGTATTTCAATGAAGTTTGGAGGAAATAGCATAACTCAAGATTTTTCTAACAAAAAAATATATGCTAACGAATTTTATGTTTATGCAGAAGACTCATGGGACATAGCAGCCTTATTAAAATTAAATTTTGGAGTTCATTATTCGGGATTTTCTGTACAAAAAAGATTTTACCAATCAATACAGCCTAGAGCTTCTGCAAGATTTTTAATAAATGATAAAATGTCGTTAAAAGCTGCTTACTCACATATGTCGCAATATATTCACTTATTAACAAATACTAGCATAGGTTTACCAACAGACTTGTGGCTTCCGTCAACCGATTCGGTGCGACCAGAACTTTCAAAACAAGCAGCTTTAGGATTTGTGTATAATATCGATAACAACTGGGATTTGAGTGTTGAAGGATATTACAAAACCATGAGTAATTTAATAGAATATAAAGAAGGAGCTGGATTTTTTCAATTAGCACAAAACTGGGAATCTAAGCTCGAAATTGGCGATGGATATGCTTACGGTGCAGAAGTTTTATTAAGAAAAAACTATGGAAAACTCTCTGGTTGGCTTGGCTACACTCTTTCGTGGTCGTGGAGAAAATTTAAAAATATAAATTTTGGTGAACCTTTCCCTTATAAATACGACAGAAGACATGATATTTCGCTTGTGCTTATGTATGAGTTTAACGAAAAAGTTGATATGGGACTTACTTGGGTTTATGGAAGTGGAAATGCTGTAACTCTTGGAGTGGCACGATATAATGCCTTAAACTTAAATTATTACCCTTGGGAGCATTATTATGGTGAAATAGAATACTATAAGGGAAGAAATGGGTATAGAATGCCTGCTTACCATAGATTGGACTTAAGTGTAAATCTAAAGAAAAAAACAAAATGGGGAAATCAAACATGGAGTTTTGGCTTGTATAATGCATATAGTCGCCAAAATCCTTTCTATTTATACTTTGGATACGACAATAACAAAAGAGTACTTAAACAAGTTAGTTTATTCCCAATTATTCCATCTGTAAGATATGCATTCAAATTTTAAAAACTTAAACAAATGAAAACAAGTATTTTTAAATATATTTTTCTATTTTCAATATTAGCAAGTTTGATTTTTAGTATTGCTTGTGAAAAAACAATTGATATAGATATTGAAGACTCAAAGCCAAAAATAGTTCTAAATGCAGAAATAAATCCCGACTCAACAATTAAAGTACACATAAGTCGTAGCAGACATATTTTAGATATTGCAAACCTTTCAACTCTCAACGATGCAGAAGTAAAATTATACGAAGACGAAACTTTTATTGGAAATTTAATTTATGATGCAAGCATTAGTTGTTATTGCATAAATTACAAACCAATACAAGGCAAAAACTACAAATTTGTTGTTAGCCATCAACAATTTGAAACAATAAACGCATCGGCTAAAATTTTAGAAAAAATAAAACCCATATCTATTGACACTAGCAGGTCGTTTGGACAATACGGTGAAGAAATACTAAACGCAAGCATAAGATTTAAAGATCCTGGCAATGAAAAAAACTATTATATGTTAAAACTTCGTTCTAAATATAAGGCTGAAATTTGGGATCCTGATTTAATAACCATAGATACTATTTATGAAGGACCTGATACTACAATAATAGATATTTCTCAAGGTGGATATTACTACGCAGATGTAATTGACCCTATGTACTTTAGCTCGAACGATTTGAATTTAGAAGACGGCGATTACCTGAGAAGTTTAGTGATTTCAGATGAGCTTTTTGATGGTAAAGAATATGCTTTAAAAATCTCTATTGACGCATTCTCTTTACCTTATGGCTATGACACTTCTATAGTATATATTGATTTCCATACTATCAGCCAAGATTATTACAAATACTTGCGTTCTGAAAAAAAATATCAAAATTCTTCAGGCGACCCTTTTTCAGAACCAGTTATGGTTTTTACTAATGTTGAAAATGGTTTAGGAATTTTAGGTTCTGCACATGCCCACACTGATTCTATTTTAATTATAGGACAATTTGGTTATTATTATGAATAACGAAACTAAATTAGATATTACTCTAACTGTTTTAGAGGTAAAAGACGAAAGTCTAAAACCTTATATCTATAATTATTGGCTATTTATAAGTTCTGAAAAACCTAATTTATGTTCAGCCATTACAGCTCCTCCACTTGGCTTCCCCATGTTACAATTTGTATTTGGCAATTGCGAAAGTTATTATCAAATTAGAAATAAAAATACAACATCTATTATAACAGGAATTTATTCCAAACATGCAACTTTGACACCTGC
>DAONZU010000095.1:0-8650 GCA_035406965.1 Bacteroidales bacterium | reverse complement strand
AATATTATTGAAATTGTATTGTCAAGAATACAATCCTGCTTGTTCGGATTTTTTCACATAACCACGCTCGCTCGGATGTGTAATCCAAGTTACGCTACCAACACTCGGATTACAACCGAAGTCCGCAGGACGAGCTCAGCGAAGCTAAATCTGAGCGAGCGTCATGGGTGTTGGAGTGAGCATAAGAGTGAGAGTGAGCGTGGTAAAATTTAACACAAAAAAAAGCACCAATTACGGTGCTTTTTTATTTTTGTTTAAAAGTTTAAAAAAGTTCTATGCTTTTTTCACAGCTTCCATACCTTTATCAATAGCTTGTTGATTTAGAGGTAATAGGTGGTGGTTACGTTCTGGGATTGATAGCTTTAATCCAGCTATAACGTTTTCCATTTTTACTATAGGTTTAATTTTTAGATATGCACCAAGCATAATCATATTAAACACTTTAGCATTACCTAATTCAGATGCTATGTTAGTTGCATCAACTTTATAAATGTTGATGTCTGTACGAGTTGGTGGAGTAGAAATACCGTTTGGGTCGTATAATAAAGTACCGCCTGGTTTCACAGTTGCTTCAAACTTATCCATTGATTGTTGGTTAAGAATGATAGCTGTGTCATATTTTGCTAATATAGGAGAACTAATTCTCTCGTCGCTAATAATAACGGTAACATTAGAAGTACCACCACGCATTTCTGGTCCGTAAGAAGGCATCCACGAAACTTCTTGTCCTTGGCTAATTCCTGAATATCCAAGAATTTTACCCATTGAAAGAACTCCTTGTCCGCCAAAACCTGCTATAATAATTTCTTCAGTCATAATTTTTAATTTTTATTTATTAACAATTTTACCGTCAACTTTCATATCGCCAAGTGGATAGAAAGGGAACATGTTTTCAACCATCCATTCATTTGCTTTTACTGGAGGTAATTTCCAACCTGAGTTACAGTTAGAAACTATTTCAACAAAAGAAAGACCACGGTTTAATTTTTGATTTTCAAAAGCTGTGCGAATTGCTTTTTTAGTTTGGCGTACTGCACGAGGAGTATGAACTGCTTGACGAGTTACATAATAAGTTCCTGGAAGCAAAGCTAACAATTCGGTAATTTTTAGTGGATTACCCATTATTGAGGTATCGCGTCCATAAGGACATGTTGCAGTAGGCATTCCTTCTAGAGTAGTAGGAGCCATTTGTCCGCCAGTCATACCATAAATACCGTTATTGATAAAAATGATTGTAATATTTTCGCCTCTATTGCACGCATGAATTGTTTCTGCAGTACCAATTGCAGCTAAGTCGCCGTCTCCTTGGTATGTAAAAACAAATTTCTCGGGCATTAGTCTCTTAATTGCTGTAGCAAGTGCTGGAGCACGCCCGTGTGCAGCTTGTTGAATGTCCAAATCAAGAAAGTCATACATCAACACTGAGCAACCTACAGGTGAAACACCGATAGTTTGTTCTTGTATTCCCATGTCTTGTATTGTATGAGCAATAATTTGATGAGCAGTACCATGACCGCAACCTGGACAATATGACAAGGTTTTACCTGTCATTATATCGCTTCTTTTATAAACAAGATTTTCTTCTTTTATAATATCTTTTAATGTGATTTCAGCCATGATTTAACCTCCTATAATTTTTTGTTCTAAAGCTTCAACAATTTCTTCTGGTGATGGTATCATTCCACCAACTCTTCCAAAATGTTCAACTGGTTTTTTAAATTCTACTGCTAGACGTAAGTCTTCAACCATTTGTCCACAACTCATTTCTACAGCTAAAAATCCTTTTACTTTTGGAGTAAGATCTTTAATAGCTTTTGTTGGGAATGGGAAAAGAGTAATTAAACGTAATATACCAACTTTCACGCCTTTAGCTCTTAAAATATCCATAGCTTTCATACTTAAACGAGCCGAAGAACCGTAAGCAACTAGAATATAGTCTGCGTCTTCGCAATTTATAAGTTCGTATCTTACTTCTTTTTCTTTTATTTCCTTGTATTTAGCTTGTAATTTTAGATTTTTTTGTTCTTGACGAACAGCTGATAAATCTAGAGATGTAATAATATTACGTTCTCTATTTTTTGGTTTACCTACAGTAGCCCAAGGACATTGTTTTGCAATTTCTTCGTTTGTACGTCTTGGTTTTTGTGGACCAATTTCTAGTTTTTCCATCATTTGTCCAATAATTCCGTCTGATAAAATCATAACTGGAGTACGATATTTAAAAGCTAAGTCGAAACTAAGTTCTACGAAATCGTACATTTCTTGAACAGAAGCTGGAGCTAAAACTATCATGCGATAATCGCCGTGTCCACCACCTTTTGTTGCTTGGAAATAATCTGATTGAGATGGTTGGATAGTTCCTAAGCCGGGTCCACCTCTAACTACATTTAAAATTAAACAAGGAAGTTCGGCACCTGTCATATACGAAATGCCTTCTTGTTTTAAACTAATACCAGGACTTGATGATGATGTCATAACCATTTTACCACAAGCAGCAGCACCGTAAACCATATTTATAGCAGAAATTTCACTTTCAGCTTGTAAAATTACCATTCCAGTTTTTTCATATGGTTTTTCTGCCATTAAATGTTCTAATACTTCGGATTGTGGAGTAATAGGATAGCCAAAATATGCATCAGCCCCTGCGCGTATAGCAGCTTCTGCTACCGCTTCGTTACCTTTCATTAACCTTAATTCTTTTTTCATCTTTTAAAATTTTTAGTAATAAAATTTAGGCTTCCACCTTTACCTTATAAACGGTAATTACACCGTCAGGACATACAATAGCACAACTCTCACAGCCTATGCAGGCTTCGGGATTTTTCATGTAAGCGAAGTTGTAACCCTTACCATTAACTTCTTTAGCCAAATCTAGTACTTGTGCAGGACAAGCTACAGTGCAAACACCACAGCCTTTACATCCTTCAACATCTACTACTACGGCTCCTCTGATTTTTGCCATATCTATTTATATTTATAATTATTAAATAATATTAAAATTTCTTCAAAGTTAGAATTATTTTTTATTTTACAAAATGTTTATTGACAGTTTTAAGAGTTTTTTAGCTTATTTATAATGAAACAAAATTAGAAAAATTGATAAATCTTATGCGAAATGGCTGTATTTCATAAATTTAAAAGATTTACTAGCTGAAAAAAGAAAATTATACTTATTAATTAATTTTAATAATTTTTAGCTATTCAGATTTATCTAAAAGTAATTTAGCAAAATTTACTAAATAAAGTTTTTACTGTTTTCTGCACTTGTTTTTTGAAATACAGGTTAACTCTTTGATAATCAAGTGTGATTTGTTTTTTTAGTACTGTAACATTGAAAACAGTTAATACGTATTTAATTGTCTATAAGGCATTTCTGTTAAAAGTTTATAGAGATAAACTTAGCTAGCAACCACTTTTGGTTGTATCTATTGTGTCGCCCTTGCGGGCAAGGCGTTTACATTCGTTTTGTAGCAGTGGGTATTTACAACGTGTGTCGCTCGTTCAACCTGCGTGAAATTTGTTTGAACTATCAGCATAAGACTGTTACTGACTTGTCCGTAAGGATAATATAAGGCTATCAAGAGTTTGTCCGTAGGACAACATGTGATTAACCGTAGGCGCAGCCTACGGTATTAAGCCCCTCAAAAGCCTTGCCCGTAGGGCAACACAATGCTTTTAACTTTTAACACTTCAACTACGTTCAGTGCATCGCTTTTAACTGAAGGTAATTGTTCGGCAATAGGTGCTGAAATGCAGAAAACTGGAAGTGTGTGTTTTGTGGAGCTTGTTTTTTATTCTGGATTTTCTAAAAGTAATTTAGCAAAATTTACTAAATAAAGTTTTTCAGTTGCTCTTGTAATTCCTGTGTAAAACCAGCGATTTAAAGCATAAATGCCTTCTTCGCTGAGTTCGTTAAAATTTATATAGCCGTGATCAATAAATACTGATTTCCATTGTCCGCCTTGAGCTTTATGGCAGGTTAGGGCATAAGCAAATTTTATTTGAAGAGCATTGAAAAAAGGATCTTCTAATATTTTTTCGTGTCGTTTTTGACTGTCTGTAATGTCTTGATAGTCTTCTTGTAGTTGTTGGTAAAGATTTTTGTAATAATTATCGTCCATAGCAGGCTTTTCGGAGGATAGACAGTCTAAAATTGCTTTAACATCGATTTCTAATTCTGGATAATCAACAAATTGTAAACTCAAATCAATATACCTATATCCATAAATTTCTTGTTTTCTACCAATTCGTTTCACTTCTAAAATATCGCCATTAGCAATAAAATCTATTTTTTCGTTTTCGGGTAACCAAGAATAATTGTTTTTCACAACCATAATTTTGTCGCCATGCGAAATTTCTTCTTCTTTCCACAAAATTCGGTTTCTTATACCTAAATTATATTGTGATGCTGTTTTGTTTGAACGACATACAACTTTAGTTTCGTCTTCGCCATATTTTGAGTAACAGGATTCTAATTCTTCCAAAAGATCAGCACCTGTAATATATTCTACATCAGGAGATGTGGTTTGAAATTTTGGTAAACTTATATTTTGGTTTTGCAAATTTAGTCGTAAGTCTGTAGCGTTTTTTAAAATTCCCGAATTTAGGTCTTGACGCACAACTTCGCGTAATTCAGATTTGTAAACTTTTAGTCCATATGAATATAAATATTTATCGTCTAAAGCAGGACTTAAATTTGTCCCAACAGGTGGTAGCTGAGCAGAATCGCCAACAAGAATAAGCCTGCAATTATTGTCATTATAGACAAAAGCAAGCAAATCTTCTAAAAGTTTGCCACTTCCAAAAATTGATTCTGAAAAATCATGATTGCTAATCATTGAGGCTTCGTCTATAATAAAAATGGTGTCTTTATGATTATTAAAGTTTAAATTAAATTTGCTTTCATTTGATTTATTAGACTTTTTGCGATAAATACATTTGTGTATAGTATAAGCAGGTTTGCCAGAATAGCTAGTTAATACTTTTGCTGCTCTACCTGTTGGAGCCATTAAGACTGTTTTAATTTTATAGTCGTTTAATGTGTTAATAAGGGCTGAAATTAAAGTAGTTTTTCCTGTTCCAGCATAGCCTGTTAATAAAAAAACACAATATTTTTCTTTATCATTTAAAAATTTGTTTATTTCTTCAATTGCAGTTGATTGGTCGGTTGTTGGACTGTGTTTTATTTGTTCTGAAACTTGTTTGTTGAAAAACTTTTCTATCATTTTTAAAATTAAGATTGATTTCTATTTTTATTTTAAAAAAAATAATTTATTTTTGCAAAACTAAAATTAAAATTTTTAATAATGAATAAAATCGTTGGAATTATTTTGAAAGTGGTATTACTTGCCCTTTGTATTATTTTAGGTTATTACATCATTGCAGGAATAAAGAAACCTATTGACTTTGAAGCAGAAAGAGAAAAACGTTTTGAAATGACAAAACAGCGTTTAATCGATATTAGAACTGCTCAAGTAGCTTATAGGGCGTGGTACGGAGAATTTACTCCTTCGTTTGATAGTTTAATCAACTTTATTAATCATGGGCATTTGCGTGTTATCTATTCAGAAGGCGAAGTTCCTGAAGATAAAACAGAAGCTCAAGCATTAAAAGATGGTGATATAACTAGGGACACTATTCTTGTTTCTGTTAAAGACTCTTTGTTTAAACATATAAATTATGATGTGAAAGACATTGTTTATATACCTTGCGGTAATAAAACAAAATTTACAATGGATACTGCAACAGTATTAACAGGTTCTGGTGTTAATGTTAAAGTTTTTGAAGCAAGATCTTCTTATTGGAATATCTTAGATGGATTAGATGAACAACTGATAGTTAACTATAATGCAGCAAAATTGCTAAGAGCGCATGTGGATATTTACTTGAATGGAAATATTTTAAAAGACAATCTTAGCTTAGTTAATGGTAAAGGTCCTCTAAATTATAAATTTGATGCCAAAAAAGGAGACGTATTGTCAATAAGCTATACACCAGGTTCTTGGTCTCATGAAAATTTAGTAAATTTAGTAGGTCCAGATAAAAAATATATCTTAAAAGAACACAATCCAAGTTCTTTAAAACCTTGGGAGTCTAAACCATTAGAGCAAGATGGCGAATATATTATTCAGCTGTTAGATACTTATGGAGACGGCTGGTATGGCTCAATGGCTGTTGGTAGCTTAACCGAAGCCAACAATAATGCCGGAAATTGGGAATAAGTAAATGATTAGTGTTAATATTGTTGATAGTAATACAGAAAAAGTATTAGAAAAAGCAAAATTAGAATTGTCCATTCTTTTCACAGAGAATGGACTTTCTTATTTTATATTCTATAGAGATGAAAATAAAATACTTGGTTTAAAATCTTTTGAATTTGAAAAAAATGAGGATTATTTTACCCAGGCTTCAAATATTCTTGCAGAAATAATTGATGATGAAAATCCTTATGATTTAGTTAGATTTGTTGTTGCAGATAATAAACAAACCATTGTGCCAGAAGCAATTTTTGATGAAAATAATATTGAAACATACTGGCAATTAAACTTTGAAACACAGTCGCAAACAAAACTAATGTATCATTATTTGAGTAGAGCTAAGTCTTTTATTATTTTTTCTGTTGATGAAAGTATAGAAACACTATTTAATAATTATAAAGGTAAAAAAAGCATAACTCCATCTTCAGCTTCTTTTGTAGAATTTAATCTTAAAAGAAATAAACTAGTCGAAAATCCTGACTTAGAGCGAGTATATGTGCAAGTTTATGAGAATTATATGGAAGTAATTTTATTGCAAAATCATAATCTCAGATTGTTTAATACCTATACATATAAAAGCCCAAATGATTTGTTGTATTATATAATTAATTTATATGAGCAATTAAAAATTTCTCAAACCGAATCAGAACTTGTTCTATCAGGTTTTATAGAAACTAATAGTTTGTTGGCTTTGAATCTTAAAAAATTTGTAAAAATTGTTTATTTCGAATCTCGAAATACCGACTATAACTACTTTTATAAGTTTCAAGATATTGCACCACATTATTATTTTTATTTTTTAAATATTTCATGAGAATAATAGGAGGAAAATATAGAGGAAAAGTTTTTAATCCTCCAACAAATTTTGCTGCTCGACCAACAACTGATTTTGCAAAAGAAGCCTTGTTTAATGTTTTGAACAATATTTATAATTTTGAAAATTTAGAAGTATTAGATTTGTTTAGCGGTACAGGAAGTATTTCTTATGAGTTTTTAAGTCGTGGAAGTAAAGTAGTTACAGCTGTAGAAAATAATCAAAAACATGTAAATTATATTTTGAAACAGTTCGAGATTTTAAAGGCAGACCAAGCAAATGTTATAAAAATTGATGCATTCAAATATTTAGCTAATTGTAAACGTCAGTTTGATATAATTTTTGCAGACCCACCTTATGAAGATAAAAATATTATAGAAATTTATAATTTAGTTTATGAAAAATCGCTACTAAAAGAAGACTCTTTGCTAATAATAGAACATTCTAGAATTTTCGATTTTTCTCAACTATCAAAATTTAAAGAAATGCGTCACTACGGAAGTGTGCATTTTAGTTTTTTTGAAACTTGATCTATAAATTAATAATTGATAATTGAATAATTGATAATTATGCTCGCTTACGCTCGCTTGGGATTAGCTTCGCAGAGTGAGCTTGCGAACTCTGCTCGTGTGCAAAGATAACACAATATCGTCAAAAGTTTGTCTGTAGTACAACACAAGACCATCAAAGGCTCGTCCGATAACAACATAATACCCTTAGAAGTTTGTCCGAAGACAATACAAGACTATCAAACGTTTGTCCGTAGGACAACATGTGATTAACCGTAGGCGCAGCCTGCGGTGTTTAGACCCTCAAAAGCCTTGCCCGTAGGGCAACACAATAAAATTAGTTGAAAAGTTCATAAAGTAAAAAGTTTGTAAAGAAATGCCAAACAGAAAACCGCTTTTAACTTTATACTTTTAACTTTTAACTGACGTGCCCTTGCGGGCAAGGCGTAATTGTTTGGCATGGGTGCTACAAAAAAAGTGTGGAAAGCAGGCGATTTATAAATTAATAATAAATTCCTTAACAAATAGAAAAGCAATAAAGCATGATATTGCTATTTTTAAAGCAATTCCAAACAATAATCCCACAAAAGAGCCAAATGCAGCTTTTAGTGATTTTGAAAAGTTATCTTTAGATTTTTTATCTTGATTTTGTCTATATAATATTTCGCCTAAAAAAGCACCCACAAAAGGTCCTATAAAAATTCCTGCGGGAGCGAAAAATAAACCAATAATTAATCCTATTGCACTTCCTCTAATGCCCCATTTTGTACCACCAGCTTTTTTAGTTCCCCAGCTCGGAACAACATAGTCTAAAATAGTTATGATTATTACAGCAAGTGCAAGAATAATCATAGTGGCAGTGGTGAAATTTCCATATTTTGAAAATTGTAATAATAGTAAACCAACATAACTAAGTGGCGGACCAGGTATAACTGGAACAATGCAACCAATTATTCCAATCAAAATACATAAAAAACCAATTATAACAAGAAATATGTCCATTAATTAATATCAGTAGCTTTTAAATTTTTACTCACAGTTTCATCTATGCTTGATTTTGACATTTCAAT
>DAONZU010000094.1:2305-8686 GCA_035406965.1 Bacteroidales bacterium | reverse complement strand
AAACAGGTTTTAAAATAATACTTATCGTTTATTATTAGCTTATATGTCTTATTAAATAAAAAACTATAATGCGAATCAAAATTCAAATTTATTGCGACATTGTCGTTTATATTGTAAAAAACAGCAATATTTCCATGTATTGGTATTCCAAAAACATGATCACTAAGCGGATAAGATTCATATAAACTCTTTGTGTAAAAATACAATAATCCAGTACCTGCCGAAATTCTTAAATTAATTTTATTTTCTGGGAAAAAAGTAATGTAAGGATTTATGCTTGTTAGCATTACAAGAATTCTATTATTAGAAATTTGACTATATGCTCGAGAATATGACTGAGATACAGAAATCCCCACTTTGTCAGTCATGTCTATTGCTAAACCTAAATTAATATTTTCATAACCAGTATGATTTTTATAAAACCTATATGGCGAAAACAATTTACCAACACTCAATTCCAAACTTAATTTACTATTTGCAGTTTGCGAAAACGCTACAATATTCATTAGTAAAAACGCTAAGATAATTAATACTTTTTTCATAATTATTACTTTTCAATGTAAACACTATCAGTTAAACAAGTAAATATATTGTTGTTATCATCTGTTATTTTTATTTTAAAAATAAAGCTTTGAGAAGAATCTGGTAGTTCTGTGAAAACAATATGCATTGGTGAATAACCTAATTCTTCTCCGTAATACGCTTTCTCATTATAAATATGAGCTTTGTTTCTGAAAAAACATTTAATATCAGCAATCTCCTGTGTTTGATTTCTATATGGTTTATTTGCCGAAATTTCTATTTTTTTAATTTTATTTAGAAAATATTTTTGCTCATAAGGTAAAGCACAATAAGGATTTGGATCTTTCGAACAATCTTGTGTGCTATAATATGTATTTTCTGTTACAATGTTCCCCAAAAAATCAAGTTCTATGTAATAAGTTTTATGAATTATGGTATCTTTTTTTACTTTTCCAGAAATTTCTTCTAAAACATAATTATTTGTATAAAAAACAGGCGTTCCATCGCCAACAGGCTCATCATGCTCTGGATATTTACTACACGAAACGAAAATTATTGATAAGGCTAAAAATATTAGTTCTTTTTTCATAATTATTACTTTTCAATGTAAACACTATCAGTCAAACAAGTAAATATATTGTTGTTATCATCTGTTATTTTTATTTTAAAAATAAAGCTTTGAGAAGAATCTGGTGGTTCTGTGAAAAAAACACGCAGTGGCGAATAACCTAATTCTTCGTCATAATATGATTTCGCACTATAATAATGATTTTTATCTTTAAAAAATAATTTCACATCATTAATTTCTTGTGTTTGGTTTCTATATGGCTTATCTGCCGAAATTTCTATTTTTTTTATCTTATTGAGATAATATTTTTGCTCATAAGGCGAAGTACAATAAGGATCTGGACTTTTTGTACAATCATATGCTTCGGTAAAAAATGTATTTTCTGCTACTATATTTCCTAAAAAAGAAACTTCAATGTAATAGTCTTTATGAACTATAGTATCTTTTTTGATTTTTCCAGAAATTTCTTCTAAAATGCAATAGTTTGTGTAAGGAGAAGGACAGCCAATACACCAATAATCTGGTTCGGGATATTCACATGAGACAAATATTGCTGATAAAGCTAAAAAAAACAATGCTTTTTTCATAATTATTGTTTTAATTTTATAATATTAATAACGCTTAGTTTACGTTATTATTACAATTAAGTTTCAATTTTTTAATTTAAAATCAAGTTTTACGACATAAATCATTTGTAAATCAATTATTCCTATTAATTTTGCAAATAAATTAAAAACAAATTAGTTTTAAATATGGACGAAAAATTGTTTCACGAATTTCCTCCAATACCCACACAAGCTTGGGAGGAAGTTATTTTAAAAGATTTAAAAGGTGCAGATTATGAGAAAAGATTAATCTGGAAAACCTTAGAAGGATTTTCATTAAAACCTTATTATCGTAGCGAAAATTTGGAAAACTTGGATTATTTGAATTCAAATCCCGGAAATTTTCCATACACAAGAGGTACTGATTACGAAGGTTTAAAATTTATTAGACAAGATATTTGGGTTAAAGATGTAAATTTAGCAAATAAACAAGCACTTGCTTTGTTAAATGCTGGAGTTAATTCTTTGGGATTTATTATTACTGAAGATTTAAGTAAAAAGGATTTTTACAAATTAATGGATAAAATAAATCCTGAAGCTGCCGAAATTAACATTTTAGCCTGCGAACTTGGCGACAAATATGTTGAAATGTTGGCTGATTATGCTAAAGAAAATTCTTATGATTTAAGTAAAATTCAAGGCTCAAACAAATTCGACCCATTGGCTTATATGATTCTTATGGGTAAAACTTATTGCAGTAAAGATTCTTGCAATTGTGCTACAAATATGTTTAATAAAAACAAAGACATTTTACCACAATTTAGTTTACTAAGTGTTGAAGCCAATGCTTATCATAATGCTGGTGCTAATGCTGTGCAAGAACTTGCTTTTGCATTAAGCGAAGGAGCAGAATATTTAAGCATTTTCAAAGAACAAGGAATTTCTGCTGACGAAATTGCACCAAGAATTAGATTTAATTTCGCAGTTGGCTCAAATTATTTTATGGAAATTGCCAAACTTAGAGCTGCTCGCTTTTTATGGGCAAAAATTGTTGAAGCAAATTCTTGCAAAGACTTGAAAAATGCAAAAATCAATATGCATTGCGAAACGTCACAATGGAATAAAACAATTTACGATCCACATGTAAATATGCTTAGAGTTACAACCGAAGCAATGTCTGCAATTATTGGTGGAACAGACACTTTGAGCGTTATTCCTTTTGATTTTACTTATACAGAACCTAACGACTTCTCTTTAAGAATTGCAAAAAATGTTCAACTAATAATTACTGAAGAAGCTCATTTTGGTAAAGTTTCAGACCCAGCTGCAGGTTCATATTATATCGAAAATCTAACCGACATGATTATCGACAAAACTTGGGAACTATTCCTAAAAGTTGATGAAATAGGCGGATATAGAGAAGCTGTAAAACAAGGTTTTATACAAGATAATATTAACGAAACTGCCACAACACGCATGTCGAATGTTGCTAAACGCCGTGAAATTTTATTAGGCACAAACCAATTTCCAAACTTTAACGAAATTAAAGATGAAGTTGCTATTTCTAAAAAGCCTAATATTGAAAACACAATGTTTAAAACCGTTACCCTACATCGCGGTGCTGTAGAGTTTGAAAAATTAAGATTAAAAACCGATAAAGCTAAGAAAAGACCAGTTGTGTTTATGCTAACAATTGGAAATTTAACTTTCAGAAAAGCACGCGCTCAGTTTTCGAGCAACTTTTTTGCTTGTGCAGGATTTGAAGTAATTGACAATAACGGTTTCGACAATATTGCAGAAGGAATGAAAGCTGCACAAGAAAAAAATGCTGATATAGTTGTTTTGTGTAGCTCTGACGAAGAATATGAAACTTTAGCTCCCGAAGCTTTTGAAAAAATTAATGGCAAAATTTTAGTTGTTGCTGGTAACCCAGCTTGTAAAGATGCCTTAGAAGCTAAAGGAATTAAAAACTTTATTCACGTTAGATCTAACGTACTTGAAGATTTAAAATCTTATCAAAAACAACTTGGTATTAACTAAAAAAATCTTAAAAAATGAAACCTAATTATAAAAATATAGATATTAAGACAAGAGCTCAGAATACAGTTTCAGACAAATCTGTTACTGAGAAAAATTGGATGACTCCTGAACAAATTCCAGTTAAAAAACTTTATACTGCTGATGATTTAAAAGGAATGGAACATTTGAATTATGCTGCGGGAATATCGCCATATTTACGCGGTCCATATTCAACTATGTATGTTATGCGTCCTTGGACAATTCGTCAATATGCAGGTTTTTCAACTGCTGAAGAATCAAATGCTTTTTATCGTAGAAACCTAGCAGCCGGACAAAAAGGTTTGTCTGTTGCTTTCGACCTTGCTACTCACCGTGGTTATGATTCTGACCATCCACGCGTTGTGGGCGATGTTGGAAAAGCTGGTGTGGCAGTAGATTCGATTTTGGATATGAAAATTTTATTCGACCAAATTCCTTTAAATCAAATGTCGGTTTCTATGACAATGAACGGAGCGGTATTACCAATTTTGGCTTTCTACATTGTTGCTGCTATGGAGCAAGGAGCAAAACTCGAAGAACTTGCAGGAACTATCCAAAACGACATTTTAAAAGAATTTATGGTGAGAAATACTTATATTTATCCACCTGAATTTTCAATGAAAATTATTGCCGATATTTTTGAATTTACATCTCAAAATATGCCTAAGTTCAACAGCATTAGTATTTCTGGCTATCACATGCAGGAAGCTGGTGCTACAGCTGATATTGAGTTAGCATATACTTTAGCTGACGGACTTGAATATTTACGCACAGGAGTTAAAGCTGGAATTGATATTGATGCTTTTGCTCCTCGTTTGTCTTTCTTCTGGGCATTGGGAATGAACCATTTTATGGAAATTGCCAAAATGCGTGCTGCAAGAATGTTGTGGGCAAAAATTGTAAAACAATTTAATCCAAAAAATCCAAAATCTCTTGCACTAAGAACTCATACTCAAACTTCGGGCTGGTCGCTTACAGAGCAAGACCCATTTAACAACGTTGCAAGAACTTGTATCGAAGCAATGGGTGCAGCTTTAGGACACACTCAATCTTTACACACAAACGCATTGGACGAAGCTATTGCTTTACCAACAGATTTTTCTGCACGTATTGCAAGAAATACTCAAATTTATATTCAAGAAGAAACAAATATTTGCAAGCAAGTTGACCCATGGGCAGGTTCTTATTATGTTGAATCGTTAACTCATGAAATTGCTCACAAAGCTTGGAAATTAATTGAAGAAATTGAATCATTAGGCGGAATGGCTAAAGCTATTGAGTCTGGAATTCCAAAAATGAGAATTGAAGAAGCTGCTGCACGCACACAAGCACGTATCGACAGTAGCGAACAAACTATAGTAGGAACAAATAAATATCGTTTAGAAAAAGAAGATCCTATTGATATTCTTGATGTTGATAATACAGCAGTAAGAGATGCTCAAATTAAAAGATTAGAACAACTACGTGCAGAAAGAAACGAAGCCGAATGTCAAGCTGCTTTAGCTGCAATTACCAAATGTGTAGAAACAGGTAAAGGTAATTTGCTAGCATTAGCAATTGACGCTGCTAAAAAACGAGCAAGTTTAGGCGAAATTTCTGATGCATGTGAAAAAATTGTAGGAAGGTATAAAGCCGTGATAAGAACAATTTCAGGAGTTTACTCCTCAGAATCAAAAGACGATCCTGATTTTAATAAAGCAAAAGAATTATGTAAAACTTTTGCCGAAAAAGAAGGTCGCCAACCTCGTATAATGGTTGCAAAAATGGGACAAGACGGACACGACCGCGGAGCTAAAGTAGTTTCTACAGGTTATGCCGATGTTGGTTTTGATGTGGATATAGGTCCACTATTTCAAACTCCTGAAGAAGCTGCAAAACAAGCTGTAGAAAATGATGTTCACATACTTGGCGTTTCATCTTTAGCTGCAGGACATAAAACTTTAATTCCAGCAGTAATTGCAGAACTTAAAAAACTCGGAAGAGAAGATATTTTAGTAATTGCAGGCGGTGTAATCCCTTCGCAAGATTACCAATTCCTTTATGATGCTGGTGTAGCTGCAATTTTTGGTCCTGGTACTTCGGTTTCTAAAGCTGCGATTGCTATTCTAGAAATTCTGTTAAATGACTAACTTATAAATTAAAAGTTTTTAAAGCTCATAAAGTAAACTTTTAACTGCGTATTTTGTTTTTAACTTAAAAGTTACAAACTATTAAAAAAGTGAGTGAATTATATTTTTTAACAAATTAAATCAAAACTAGTATGAAAAAACTAAATGCATTTATACTTATGATGCTAATTATCACTACTTCTATTGGAGTTAGCTGTAAAGAAGATAAAGAAGTGGATATAAAGAAAACTCCTAAAGCTGTTCAAGATTTTGTTTCTACACATTTTCCAAATGTTGATGTGCTTAGAGCTTTTAAAGACTATGATGACGCTACCTATACTTGGGAAATTGATCTTGCAAATGGATTTGAATTAGAATTTGACAAATCTGGCGACTGGACAAATGTAGATGGAAAAACTATAGCAGTACCAGCGAGTATTTTAGCTTTATTGCCACAATCAATCATTACCTACTGTACTACTAACTATCCAAATCAATTTATTGTTCAAATTGAAAAGGAAAACAAAACTTATGAAATTAAGTTACAAAATAATGTTGAGTTGGTGTTTGATTTAGATGG
>DAONZU010000094.1:0-2205 GCA_035406965.1 Bacteroidales bacterium | reverse complement strand
AGAGTTATTAAAATTCTCTTGTTAAAAAATTATTTCTTTATTCACAGAATTTATATGTAATTTTGAAAAAGTTTTAAAGCTTTAATTATGCGTATAGGAATTTGTGAACTAGCATATATTCCGCTACGAAGTGGAATGTCGCACAAGAGCGAAATGGTAAATCAACTGTTGTTCGGCGAGTTGGTTGAAATACAAATACACAAAGAAGACTGGACAAAAGTTAGAACTTTGCACGACGATTACGAAGGCTGGGTTGATACCACAACTTTAACTTTTTTGGATAAAGAAGACAAATTAATCGAAGAATTTAAAAATGCGTATAGGTTGCATCAAACACTTGAGATTACAGTTAATGACACTCCTATTTTGCTTCCTAATGGTGCTGTTTTACCAAAGAATAAAAAAGAATTTCACATAAATGACAACAAATATCAAATTCCAAAAAGTTTTAAATTTTTAAGTTTTGACAACAAAGCTGAATGCATAATAAAACATGCTCACGATTTGTTAAATTCGCCTTATTTATGGGGTGGTCGCACAACTTGGGGTTTAGATTGTTCGGGATTTTCGCAATATTTATATTCTTTAGTTGGAATTCAGTTGCCTCGAGATGCGTCTCAACAAATTAATTTTGGGCAAACATGTAACTTTATTTCCGAAGCACAAGCTGGAGATTTAGCCTTTTTTGACGATGAAGAAGGAAATATCATACATGTTGGAATAATTTATGAATCTGGTAAAATTATTCATTCTTCAGGAAAAGTAAGAATTGACAGAATTGACCATCAAGGGATTTATAACAAAAATTTAAAAAGATATACTCACAATTTAAGAGTAGTAAAATCTTTATTATAAGTTTTTAAAACTTTCTAAAGCTAATTTGTAGGAAAGCAAACCAAAACCTGTAATTATTCCTCGACAAACAGGTGCAATTATATTATTTGCTCTAAATTTTTCGCGAGCATAAACATTTGAAATATGAAGCATCACTACAGGAGTTTTTATTGCTGCTATAGCATCACGAATAGCAACAGAAGTATGAGAAAAAGCACCTGCATTTAAAACTATGCCATCAACTTTACCATTAGAACTATGAAGTTTTGAAACAATTTCTCCCTCAATATGAGATTGAAAATATGAAATTTCAAATTCAGAAAATTCAGATTTTAAACTTTCTAAATAAACTAAAAAATCATCTTTTCCATAAATTTCTACTTCTCTTTGTCCAATATTACTAAGATTTGCTCCGTTTATTATTAAAATTTTCATTAACTTGCAAGATATTTTTTTTCAAAAATATAAAATATTAATTAAGTTATAACAATGAATGCTTTTAAAAATATTTTAAACGACTATAAATTTTATTTAAAACTAGAGAGAAATCTATCGGACAATACAGTAATGGCATATCTTGATGACGTTTCAAAACTTGTTGATTTTCTTGAAGAAAAAGATAAAACTTCTGATTTAAAAAATGTTGATTCAAAAGATTTGCATGAGTTTTTAGTTGATATTTCACAAAAAGGTTTAAATGAAAAATCTCAAGCTAGAATAATTTCGGGTTTAAAATCATTTTTTAAGTATTTGATTATAGAAGATTTTATTGAAAAAGACCCTACAGAATTAATTGAAGCGCCCAAATTAAGCAGAAAATTACCTGATGTTTTGTCTATAGAAGAAATTGAATTAATAATAAAATCTATAGATGTAAGCACAAGTCTTGGTCATAGAAACAGAGCTATTTTAGAAGTTTTATATGGCTGTGGTTTACGTGTTTCGGAATGTGCTGAATTAAAAATCTCGAATATTTTTGCTAACGAAGAATTTATAAAAATAATTGGTAAAGGCAACAAACAAAGATTAGTTCCAATTGGTAAAGTTGCTTTAAATGAAATTGACAATTATTTTAAATCATTTAGAAATCATATTACACCCAAAAAAGGCAATAACGATTATTTATTTTTAAATCGCCGTGGTAGCAAATTATCTAGAGTAATGATTTTTAATATTGTAAAAGAAGCCTGTGCCTTAGCTGGAATAGAAAAGAATATTTCACCTCATACTTTTAGGCATTCATTTGCAACACATCTGATAGAAGGTGGTGCTGATTTACGAGCCGTTCAAGAAATGCTTGGACACGAATCTATTAGCACTACAGAAATTTATACTCATATAGATAGAGAATATTTAAGAGAAGCAATTATA
>DAONZU010000093.1:0-8706 GCA_035406965.1 Bacteroidales bacterium | reverse complement strand
ACAAAATATCGTTTGTATTTGCAGGAATTGGAAATAAGCGAATGTCGGTTTTTGCGAAATTTATTACAAAAACAAAAGGAATACGTAATTGAGCTAATTGGTTTATTGAACTAAAACTTGGATTTTTAAAAAGTTTAGATTGCATTTTATATTTCATTTGTAAACAGAGGCAAAAATATTATTTGTTTTTATGTAAATAAATTTTTTGATAAAATTTTTTGCAATACTTATATTTTACGCTATGTTTTTATATATTTGGCACTGAAATAATTTTTTTAATATGAAACAACTGTCTGTGTTTTTTTTGGTTTTTAGTTTATGTTTTAATGTGTTTTCGCAAACAAAAACTGCTCAAGATGTTTTAAACGATTTTATTTCACAAAGCGAGCTTAAAAATGCTTCTGTATCTGTTTATGCAGAAAATTTAACAACTAATACTTTGGTTTTTGATTATAATTCAAATTTGGCTTTAGCACCTGCTTCGGTTTTAAAACTTGTTCCTACAAGCATGGCTTTAGAATTGTTTGGTGCAGATTATAAATTTAAAACAGAGCTTGCTTATTCAGGACAAATATTGGCTGACGGAACTTTGAATGGAGATTTGTACATTATTGGATACGGCGACCCTTGTCTTGGTTCTCAGAATTTTACTTCAACTTATGGAAAAGATTTAGAGATTTTACAAACATGGACAAATGAAGTTAAAAATCTAAATATTAAAAAAATTAAAGGAAATATTATTGCTGACATTTCATATTTTGGCGAAATTCCAATTCCTGACGACTGGATTTGGGAAGATATTGCAAACTATTTTGGAAATCAAGGCTCGTCTTTAAATTTTGTGGATAATTTATATTACTTACATTTTAAAACAGGATATACAAATGGTGCAGCTACAATTATTACAAAAATAGAACCCGAAGGCTTAGGCTATAAGTTTGATAATCAGGTGCTTTCTTCTTCAACTGTTTGGGACGATGCTTATATTTATTATACAGCGGATAAAAACCAAATGCAAGTAAAAGGAAATTTAGTTTGGAAAAAAAATGATTTTGTAATCAAAGGTTCTATTCGCGAGCCTGAACGTTATCTTGTTCAAGCTTTTTCTAAAATATTGAATCTTAATGGAGTAAGTTTAGATGGCAATTTAAAAGTAATAAGTACATTTGATATTAACGTTCCACGAAAAGTTTTTCATACAACTTATTCGCCAAAACTTTCTGATATTGTTGATTATACTAACATTAGAAGTTTTAATTTATATGCAGAAATGTTAGCTCATCACATTATGAAAAAAACAGAAAAATCTTGGAATGAGTCTGTTGTAGAATTTTGGAAAAAGAAATCTATTGATACTGATGGCTTAGAACTTAGCGATGCTTGTGGTTTAAGTCGTTTTAATGCAATTACAACTAAGCAAATAGTAGGAATGTTGAAATATATGGGATTATATTCTGCAAATAAGGAAAAGTTTTTCACAAGCTTGCCAATAGCAGGTACGAATGGAACTATGTCAAGATTTTGTATTGGTACAAAAGCTCAAAATCGACTTCATGCAAAATCGGGAAGTATTGCAAAAGTGAGGTCTTATGCAGGTTATATTTATAATTCAAATGGTGATGAAATTGTTTTTGCTGTAGTTGTAAATAATCATTCTGCAAATTCTTATAGAATTAAGAAGATTTTTGAAGATTTTTTTGCTGCTATAGTTGAAATTGAGTAGATATGAAAAGTTTAATAAAATCAATTTTTGCATTTATAAAGTCAGACTTTTCTTGGAAAATTTATTTGTCAATTTTCCTTTTTACCGCTGCTTTAGTTGTGTTTGAATACAATACCTTTTTGTATGATAAATTGGACATGAAGTTTGCTTATACGCCAAAAGTATATTTGTTAAATTTTTTATACTTTTCGCTTGCTTATTTTGTGCCAGTAATTTTGTTAAGGGCATTTAGTTCTTCAAAAATAAAATTAAACTCTCAATTTTGGATAAAAAGCATTTTAGGAATTATTATCATTAGCCTTTACGTTTCTTTTTATTCTTTTCATAAACTTGTTTATAAATTGCCAAATCCAGATTATAATTATTGGTATTACATATTAAATAATGCTTCAGGACTGTTGATAGTAGTTTTACCTTTTGCAATAATATATTTAATTTTTGATAGAAAAAGCGAAGTGCCATTTTATGGAGCTAATTTGAAACATTTTAATTTTCGTTTAGCTTTATTATTGTCTGTAATTGCTTTTTTGATTGCTTTAATTGGTGTTAAATTTTCTGATGTTTCAAATTATTATCCTATTGTAAATAGAACTGGTTACGAAAGTTTTGCGGCAAAACATGGAATTAGCAAAATATTTTCGGCAGGTTTATTTGAATTGTCTTATATGTTCGATTTTGCAATTGTTGAGTTGATTTTTCGTGGATTTATGATATTCGCTTTTGTAAAATTTTTAGGCAAAAAAGCTGTTTTACCTGTAGCAGTTTTATATACAGTAATTCACTTTGGAAAACCTTTGCCAGAAACTATTAGCTCGTTTTTTGGTGCTTATATTTTAGGCATTATTGCAATTAATCAAAAAAATATCGGGATAGGAGTGGTGTTGCATTGTGTGTTGGCGTTTTCAATTGAGATGCTGACGTTAGTTAAAAGTTAAAAGTTAAAAGTTGAAAGTGGGGGTAAAGTTCTGAAATTCAATAAATTATGCAGTATGGTAGATGCTGCGCATGCGCCGTCTCTTATCTATGCGAATTGTAATTTATTATACCACACCAAATCAGAAAAATTGGTATTGTATTTTAGAAAATACAAAATGTTATAAAAATTGTATTCTCAGGAATACAATACTGTTCGTTCGGATTTTCCCCGCAACATCGTTAATTCGGATTTTTTTACATAAATCCGAGCGAGCGTCATGGGTAATTTGATTGCGATCAGAGTGAGCTTGCGAACTCTGCGAAGCAATAGACGCGTCAGCCTCTTTTAACTTTTAACTTTTAACTGATTTATTTATCAACAAATTTTTTTTAAAACTTTTAAATATGTATATTTGTGATGTGATAACAATTTTTAAAATAAAAGCATTATTAACTAAATTAAATTAAATCATTATGAACAGAAAAAAAGTATTTTTTATTTCAAATTTTGCATTATTGCTAATGTTTTGTTTTGTACAAATAGGTTGTAATAGCAAAAAATCTGATAGCGGAGCTAGTCAAACTAGTGAAGAGTCTATAGATTGTTTTACAGATTCTCGAGATGGTAATGTTTACAAAATAGTAAAAATTGGTGACCAAACATGGATGGCAGAGAACTTAAAATATTTGCCGAGTGTAGTTGGTCCAGAAGTAAGTTCAGAAACAGAGCCATATTATTATGTTTATGGCTATAATGGCGATAATGTTAAAGATGCTAAGGCAATAGAGAATTATGCGACTTATGGGGTTTTGTATAATTGGTCTGCTGCTGAAAATGCTTGTCCTAAAGGTTGGCATTTGCCAAGCGATGAAGAATGGACACAATTGACAGATTTTTTAGGAGGAGAAAATGTTGCATACGGAAAACTTAAGGAAGTAGGTACAGCACACTGGAATGAATCGGACGAAAGTATAACTAACGAATCTGGTTTTACAGCTCTTCCAGCAGGTTGGCGTGGTAGAAGTGGACGCTATGGTTGTTTCAACGATATTGGAGAACATGGCAGTTGGTGGAGTAGTACTGAGGATGACTCCGATGGTGCATGGATAAGAATTATGTATTCCGATGACAATTATATAGATAGACGCGACAGTGGTAAGAGTCTAGGTACTTCTGTTCGTTGTGTAAGGAACAATTAGTTAAAAGTTAATAAAGTTTTTAAAGTTCATAAAGACGGAAAGTTTTAAGTGAATAATAAAAAAACTCGTCTTATTGGCTTGGGCAAGTTTTTTAGGTTTTAGCATGTAGATGAATTAAGAATTAAGAATGAGTTAAAAGTTTATAAAGTAAAAAGTTCATAAAGAAAGCCGAACCCGCAGACCACTTTCAACTTTTAACTTTTAACTTTTAACTGATTTGTGTCTTTTGTGTCTTTTGTGTTCTTTTGTGTCTTTTGTGGTTTAAAACTAACCCATGCAAGTAGAGTGAGCTTGCGAACTCTGCGAAGCAATAGACGCGTCAGCCACTTTCAACTTTTAACTTTTAACTTTCGACTGAATATGCGTCAGCCTCTTTCAACTTTTAACTTTTAACTTTTAACTGAATTTTTTAACTTTTAACTGATTTTTTTGACTGAATTTTGTTTATTTTTGTAAAAAGATTTTTATGCACTTATTTTACGATAAAAATATTTTTAGTGATTTTCATGTCCTTAATGAGGAGGAGACAAGGCATTGCGTTAAAGTTTTAAGATTAAATATTGGCGACACAGTTTATTTGACAGATGGCATGGGAAATTTTTATGAAACACATATTGTGGAAAATCATGCTAAAAAAGCAATTTTAAAAATTGTAAAAAAAACAGAAAACTACGGAAAACGAAATTTTAATTTGCATATTGCTATTGCTCCAACTAAGATGAATGAAAGATTTGAGTGGTTTGTTGAAAAATCTGTGGAAATAGGAATTGATGAAATCACTCCAGTAATTTGCGGAAATTCGGAGAGAAAAATTATAAAAACTGAAAGAATAAATCGAGTTGCCGAAGCTGCGATGAAGCAATCTTATAAGGCTTATCATCCCCAAATAAACGAGCAAGTAAATTTGGAAAAATTTTTGAAACAAAACCTAAATTATAAGCAAAAATTTATTGCACATTGTTCAGAAAATGACACTAAAATTTATCTCGGCTCAGTTTTGGAAAAACAATCTTCATATTTAATTCTAATTGGTCCCGAAGGCGATTTTACAGAAAATGAAATTCAAATGTGTAAAGATGCTGGCTTTGTTGAAGTTAGCCTTGGCGAAAGTCGTTTGCGTACCGAAACTGCTGGTGTTGTTGCTTGTAGTATTGTGTCGGTAGTAAATTCTATTTTACTTTAAAAATTTTTTAGCGAAATCTGTAATATCTGAAATAGTAATTAGTTCAATATTTTTAATTTTTACTTCAGATTTTTGTGAGTTAGGCATATAAATTCTATTAAAACCTAATCTTGATGCTTCGCTAACTCGTTTTTCTATGAAAGATACTGGTTTTATTTGTCCCGATAAGCCTCCTTCGCCTATGAAGCAAGAGTTTTCTTTTGGTGCTTTATCGTAAAGCGATGAAATTACCGCTGCTATAACTGCTAAATCTGCTGCTGGGTCGTTTATTTTTAATCCGCCAGCAATATTTAAAAATATATCTTTTTGCGAAAGTCTTAAACCTAATCTTTTTTCTATAACTGCAAGCAACATTTGAAAACGTCTAGAGTCAAATCCTGTAGCATTGCGTTGTGGACTGCTAAAAACTGCATTTCCAACTAAAGCTTGAATTTCAATCATAAGAGTACGTGTGCCTTCAGCTGTTGTGCCAAAAGTAACTCCGCTTAAATTCAAATTTTCGTCAGATAAAAGTATATTTCCCGGATCGTTAATTTCTTTAAGTCCAGTGTTTGTCATTTCAAAAACACCAATTTCGTAAGTTGAGCCAAAACGGTTTTTTTTAGGGCGTAGTAGTCTGTAAAAATAATTGCTGTCTCCTTCAAATTGTAAAACTACATCAACAATATGCTCTAAGGACATTGGTCCAGCAATATCGCCGTCTTTATTTATATGTCCAATTAAAATTATTGGTGTAGAACTTGATTTTGCGTATTCTTGTAAAAGACGTGTACATTCTCTAATTTGTGAAATAGTTCCAGGTGATGAGCTAAGGTCTTGTGAAGCAACAGTTTGTATGGAATCTATAATTATTAAGTCAGGGCTTAATTCTTCAATTGTTGCTAATATTTTTTGTATATTTGTTTCTGTATAAATAAAGCAATCAGTATTTTTAATTCCAATTCTGTCGGCTCTAAGTTTAATTTGGCTTTCGCTTTCTTCGCCTGAAATATAAAGCACTCTACGATTTTCTAAATTTAAAACTGATTGTAAAATTAAAGTTGATTTTCCAATTCCGGGTTCGCCTCCAAGTAGAACTAACGAGCCAGGCACTAAACCTCCACCAAGAACTCTGTCAAATTCGGTGAAGAACATATTTTGTCTTTCAAAAGTATTTTTTTCAATTTCAAGGATAGGATAAGCCTTACCTGGTATAGCTTTAGTTTGATTTTTTTGCTTATCTTCTTTTAGCTCAACTTCTTCGATAAAAGAATTCCAACTGTCGCAGTTATTGCATCTGCCAGCCCATTTGGGAGCGACATATCCACAGTTTTGACAAACAAAAACTGTTTTAAATTTTGACATACTTATTGTTTACGCATCAATTCGCAACGCAAATAAGCACCACCTTTTTCTCCGTCTTCAAGTTCAAATCTAGTCATTTTTAAAATGTCATCTTTAAAAACTTCTATTCTAAATCTACCATTCACACTTGTGAGTTTTGGTATGTCTTTACTATCAGTAATTATCAAGTGCTTTTTAAATAAACTTTTATCAATGCTATACTTACAAGAATCAAATTTAAGTTCACCACTTATGGTTGAAACTCTTGTAAGAGTCCCATCATCTGCAAAAGTCCATGTAATCGTACCTTGTGGTGTGTTGTCAAATGTTTGGAAATTCCAAGTGCCAACAATGTCTTCTTCGTAATTTTTGCAGCTATTAAAGAATAAAGCGCCTGCAACTAACAATAAAGTAATTTTTAATAATTTCATAATATTGTAATTTTATTCTAGCGTACAAATATAATTAATTTTTAAATATTTGACACTTTATTTATAATTTTTGTTGAAGAATATCCTTCAACAAATTTAATTATTTCTACTTTTCCTTCATTTTTCAACACAAAATCAGAGCCTGCAATTTCCTCTACTTTGTAATCACCGCCTTTTGCTAATATGTCAGGAGCGATAGTGTGGATTAATTTTTCTGGTGTATCTTCATCAAAAATTATAATTGCATCAATAAAAAAAAGCGAGGCTAAAACAAAAGCTCTTTCTAATTCTTTGTTTATAGGTCTATCTTTTCCTTTTAATCTTTGCACTGAAGAATCAGAATTTAATCCTACAATAAGTTTTGTTCCTAAATCAGCAGCTTTTGATAAATAATTTATATGTCCATAATGGAGTATATCAAAACAACCGTTTGTAAAAACAATAGTTTCTTTATTTAATTTTAAAGAATTAATAAAATCTTGTAATTTTTCAGGATTTATTATTTTTGAATTTATTAAATCCAAATTTTTCATGGCTATATCAAACGATTTGTATGAGTATCGGGGAAAATAAAAGAAGGTTTAAAAGTTTTTGCTTCTTCAAAATCCATTGTTGCGTATGATATTATAATAACTATGTCGTCAACAGCAACTTTTCGAGCAGCAGGTCCATTTAAGCAAATAACTCCTGAGCCAGCTTCGCCTTTTATTACATAAGTTTCGAAGCGTTCGCCATTGTTTATATTAACTACCTGAACTTTTTCGTGTTCAATAATATTAGCAGCTTTCATCAAATCTTCATCTATGGTAATACTACCAACATATTGTAAGTTAGCTTCTGTAACTCTAACTTTATGAATTTTTGACTTTACTATTTCTATATTCATGATACTAAAATAAATTCGTTGCAAAGTTAAAAAATACTTATTTAAATATGCAAACTTATGTTGTCAATTAATCTAATTTTTTTACACCAAACTGCTAAACATAGTCTTACGTCAGTGTTTGCAGAGAATTTGTAAATTGGTTTTAAATTTTCTGGATCGCAAAAAACCGCGTATTCTGTTTGTAAAAATGCAATATTGTCAATTTCTTCTTTTATTTTTTTGATTATTTCGTCAGTTTTTTGTTCTGGTTTTAAGTTTGAAGTATGCTTTAGCATAGTTTTATAAATTTGCGAAGCATTTTTTCTTTCTTCTTCACTAAGTCTTTCGTTTCTTGAACTCATTGCTAATCCGCTGTTCTCTCTCACAATTTCGCAACCAACAATTTCTATTGGCAATTTAGCATTTTTTGTCATTAGCTTTATTATTGCTAATTGTTGAAAATCTTTTTCGCCAAAATATGCTTTGTGAGGTTTTACTAAGTCGAAAAGTCTGTAAACAACATCAACTACTCCTTGAAAATGTCCAGGTCGAAATTCCCCTTCATAAATTTTATCAATACCTTTCAAATCTGTTTTATATCCTTGATAATCAGCATATAAATCATCGTTGTTCGGTGTGAAAATTATATTGCATTTTGCTTTTTCTAATAAAATTGCGTCATTTTCAATATTTCTCGGATAATTTTCTAAATCGGTTTTATCGTTAAATTGTCTTGGGTTTACAAAAACAGATACTATTGTAATGTCGTTTTCTTTAACAGAACGATTGACTAAAGAAATATGTCCTTGGTGTAAAGCTCCCATAGTTGGGACAAAACCTATTTTTAAGTTTTGAGCAATTTGTTTGCGAGCTTCAATAATTTTTGTAACGCTTGTTATAATTTGCATTTTATTTTTTTTTGCAAAATTAAGATTATTAAAAAGAAAAACAAAGTATTTAAAACTCGTTATAAAACTTTTTTATTTAAGTTTTTATTATCTAATTCGTTGATAATTATCTGTTTAATAATATCTTAATAAAAATGTATGGAAAATTGAAATTTTTT
>DAONZU010000092.1:0-9035 GCA_035406965.1 Bacteroidales bacterium | reverse complement strand
AGCAGTTTGACACTTATGAAACACCGCCAATTTGTTTATAAATTTTCAAGAATATATGTAGTCATCTTTCTGTATAAATGATTACGAGTATTTCCGCCATAAATTCCGTGGTCTTTATTTGGATAATACATTGTTTCAAAATCAACGTCAGCGTCCACAAGTTTTGAAACTAAATCAACAGCATTTTGAAAATGTACATTATCGTCAGCAGTTCCATGGATTAGTAGATATTTTCCTGTTAAATCTTTAACGTGGTTAATAGGCGAATTTTTATCATATCCATCAGCATTGTCTTTAGGTAAGCCATTATATCTTTCTGTATAAATAGAATCGTAATATCTCCAATTTGTAACAGGAGCAACAGCTATAGCTAATTTAAACCATTTTGCACCTATTGTTACACATAGGGTTGACATATATCCACCATAGGACCAGCCAAAAATTCCTATTCTACTTGGGTCAACAAATTTTAGGCTTCCTAAATATTTTGCGGCTTCAATTTGGTCAAGAACTTCATATCTTCCAAGTTCTTTGTATGTGATTTGTCTAAAATCTTTTCCTCTTGCACCAGTACCTCTGTTGTCAACCGAAACAATAATGTATCCATTTTGAGCTAAAAGTTGCCACCATGCCATATCTCTATCCCACGAATTAGTTACAGTTTGCGAGCCTGGACCGCCATAAACATACATGAAAACTGGATTTTTCTTTCCTTTTTTCATTTTGTTAGGCTTTATCATCCAGCCGTTGAGTTCTGTACCGTCTTCTAAATTAAAAGTAAAAAATTCTTTCTTAGCAAATTTGTATTCTTCACTTATCTTTTTTGATAGTGATTTATTGACTTCTAATTCTCTAATTAGTTCGCCATTATTATTGTATAAACAAGTTTGATTTGGCGTGTTTGCATCGCTCCAGTCATTTATAAAGTATTTAAAAGTCTTGCTAAAACTTGCAGAATTCGTTCCTACTTGTTTTGATAGCATTGTTAAATTGCTTCCATCTAAGTTTACAGAATAAATTTCGCGGTTTAGTGGCGAAACTTTTGCAGCTTGAAAATATGCTTTGTTATTTGCTTCATCTATTCCATAAAATTCTGTAACTTCCCAATTTCCGCTTGTAAGTTGTTTTACAAGTTTTCCATTCAAATCATATAAGTATAAATGGCGGAAACCATCTGATTCGTGAGAATAAACAAAATGCTTTTTATCGTTTAAGAATTTTAAATCGTCGTTTATTTCAATGTATTTTGGGTCTGTAAGTGTTAAAATTACTTTTGACTTACCGGTATTAGCATCTATTGAAAAAAGTTCATATTTATTTTGAAGTCTGTTCATTTTTACCGCTGCTAAAACTTCTGGATTTTGAGTAAACATTAAACGTGGAATATACATGTCGTCTAAATTACCCATATCAGCATTAATAATTTGTTTTGTTTCTATATCAACTATGTGCAAGCTAATTTTAGAATTGTCTTCGCCAGCTTTTGGATATTTGAATTCATAGTTTTTAGGATATAAACTTCCGAAAATTGGAAATGTAAAAGTTTTAACCTCAGACTCATCAGATTTTAGAAAAGCAATTTTTTTGCTATCTGCTGACCAGTCGTATGCTTTATTGTAACTAAATTCTTCTTCGTAAACCCAATCTGGAACTCCATTTAAAATTTTATTTCTTTCTCCGTCAGTTGTTAGTTGAACTTCCTGAGAGTTTTCTTGACTTATATCTTTTACGAAAATGTTGTTATCTCTAACAAAAGCAATTTTATTTCCATCAGGCGAGAAAAATGCTAATTGTTGTTTACCATTTTCTGACAGACGAGTTATAGTATTTTTTGTGCGATCGTAAATTAAATATTCTGCTAAATACGAATGACGGTAAATTGGTTCGTACTGAAAACTAATTAAGATTTTATTCTCGTCAGCCGAAAATTGATAGTCAAAAATCCAATCTATAACATCTGATTCAAAATCTTTAGCTTTAAATATTGTCTCAACTTGTTCGCCAGTACTGTAAGAATATTTAATAAGAGAATTTCTTGCCATATTCAAGTTGGTGTAATGTTCACCGTCTTTCATGGATTCAATTCCAAAAACATAACTTTGCCTAAAAGTACCTTTTTTATAAAGGTCTTCGATTTCTATTTGTTTTTGTGCAAAACTGAAAATGCTTAGCAAAATTAGTGCTGACAGTAAAAAAGAAAATTTTCTATTCATAACTTATAATTTAATTTTGTTTAATATAATCTTCAATAAAAGGTTTCACTTCTTCAAAAGTTTGTTCTAATTTAAGCATGTTTGAGGCAAAAAATTCAAATATTATGCCCCAATCATTTTTTCTATAAACATTAACATTGTCAATTTGTTTGTACAAAGCACATACAATTTTTCCAGAATCGTTTGTAAAATGCTCGTCCCATATCCAATCTTCGCCCAAAATGTCAATGTATAAAAGTTCGTATTCTTTTAGTTTTAAAAAATTGTCAAAACGTTTGTTTTCATCTTTATTTTCAAAAGCAATCATTACGCGAGCAAATTGGCGATTAATTTCAAACTTCATTACAAAGTCCTTAATGCCAGTATTATACAAAATCCACTTTCGTTTTGGACCAAGATGTTTTCGCGAGTAAGTGTCGAAAGCTGTCCAAAAGTTTTTGCGAATTTCTGCCGCTTCTGATTTACTGTACATTATTATAAAACTAAAAAACAAAAATAGGAAAAATAATTGATAATTGATAATTGAATAATTGAGAATTGTATTTTTTGTTGTTTAGTTGTTTAGTGAATCTTTAAAAACTTTTGCTTTCAGTTGGCTCGCTAAGGATAAAGATAAAAGCATTTTTTGATTTTGGAATGGTATTTGAGTTGTTTATAAATGCCGTTGATAAGTTTTTATAATTATTCGGTAAATACGTATTGAAATGAACGAAAGTTTTTATATTTTGTGCCAGAAATTTTTATAGATTATGAATATGTTGAAAATAAACTTAATGCTTGTGTTAGCCTTGTTTGTGGGAGTTTTGAATGCTCAAGTAATAGGTGGAAAACAAACGAAATTAGAAAAATATTATGCAGAAGAAAGGTGGGAAGATTGTGCTTTTAAAGCCGATAGAATGGTGTTGCAGGAAAAATACAAAAATGATCCAGAAGTAAATTTGTATTTAGCAGCTTCGTATGCCAAGGTTTTTTTAATGTGTTTAGAAGATTCTATTTTGCTTAATAAAGTTCCAGAATATTTGAACGCCTATACTTATGCTTTAAAGTATGCAACAGTTGCAAAAAGAAAAGATAAAAAAACACAAATTATTTTTCCAAAAAATAATTTTATGTTAGAAGAAATTGCAATAACTGGAATTCATTATATAGACCATTATATGTCAATAAAGCGAGTTCCTAAAGCAAATTCTTACTTGCGAAAAATTATGAAAGTCTATTCAGATGAGAATTTTAAGTTCTTAAATGGAGTAATTTCTGTAATGACAGGCGATACAGCAACTGGAAACCCTTTAATTAGAGAAACTTTTGCAGAAATTGATAGTAGAAAATCAAGAGAAGAACTAAATACCGATTTCCTTATGATAGACGCTTTTGACTATTATATAAATTTTTTAATAAATCAAGAAACACCACTTGTTGATAGCGCTAAAAATGTTGCAAATAGGGGAATTAAATGTTTCCCAGATTGTGAGTTGCTAAAATATGATTTAAAACTTATTGATGATCCAGAGCTAAAGGCAGAAAAACCAAAGAACGAAAAGAAAAAACTTATTCTGAAAAATATTAGTTTAAATAGTTTGAACGAAAATGATGAAGATGATGATGTAGATGATGAAGAAGATGATTAACTAATTAAGAATTGATAATTGAATAATTGAATAATTGATAATTGATAATTGAATAATTGATAATGAGTTAATTGAAATTTTACGTAGTATGAAAAAGGAAAATGTAGTAAGAGATAAATCATATGATTTTGCATTTAAGGTTGTGAAGCTGTATAAATTTTTGATGGAAAATAAAAAAGAATTTGTATTAAGTAAACAATTTTTAAGATCAGGAACTTCAATTGGTGCAAATATCCGAGAATCAGAACACGCACAAAGTGATGCCGATTTTTTGCATAAATTGTCTATTGCATTAAAGGAGGCTAATGAGACCGATTACTGGATTGACTTACTACACTACGCGAATTATTTAACTGAAAAAGAGTTCTTAGATCTAAAAAAGGATATTAATGAAATATTAAAATTGCTAGTTGCAATTATTAAAACGATGAAAGAGAAAATGGAGAAAAATAATTAAGAATTGATAATTGAATAATTGATAATTATGAATTGTTAATTGAATAATTGAAAATTTGATTGTGTAGAAGAAATTTAGATAAAGATGATTGGAATAATAGGTGGAACTGGTTTTGAAAAATCAAATATTTTTAAAAATCCACAAGTAAAAAATATAGAAACTAAATATGGCAAGCCATCTTCGCCAATAACGATAGGAACAATAAATGATAAAAATGTTGCTTTGCTTTCGCGACATGGACACGAGCATACAATAACTCCAAGTCATGTTAATAATCGAGCAAATATCGAAGCATTAAAACTTTTAGGTTGTAAAAATATAATTGCAACAACTGCTTGCGGTAGCTTGAGAGAAGAAATGCACCCAGGAAATTTTGTTGTCTTAGATCAATTTATTGATTTTACTAAGCATAGAATTAATACTTTTTATGACGAGTTTAAACCTGGCGAAATGCAACATTGCCAAATGTCTGACCCGTTTTCAGAAAGTTTGAGAAATACAATTATTAAAGCTGCCGAATTGTGCAATGTTAATATACATAAATCTGGCACTATGATTACTATTGAAGGTCCTCGCTTTTCAACAAGAGCAGAGTCTTTCATGTTTCAAAAATGGGGTGCAGATTTAATAAATATGAGCACAGCTCCAGAAACTGCTTTAGCAAATGAGGCAAATATTCCTTATGCCGCTATTGCAATAGTTACAGATTATGATTGCTGGAAAATTGACGAAGAACCTGTTTCAATCGAAATTGTTCTTGATAATTTTAGCAAATCTGTAACAAAATTAACTGAAATTTTAATTAAAACTATTTCTATTTTATGATAGCTTATGAAGTTTTACGAATAATTGACTCTAAACCTTTATTCGCTTTAGAGCATTATCAACGTTTGTGTAATTCTATTTTGAATAATAATAGAAACATAAAATTGGAATATCACACTTTTATTTTAGAGATAAAAAACTTAATTGATACCAATAATTTTCAACTCGGAAATATAAAAGTAGAAGTTGTATTTGACGAAGTTTCAACGAATTATAAAATTAAAGCTTTTATTATTCCTCACCATTATCCAAGTGATTATGACTATAAAAATGGAGTGAGATTAGCAACTTATATATATACACGCGAAAATCCTAATCTTAAAATTTGGAATCAAAATCTTAGAGAGAATATTGACGATTTGATAAAAACACAAAACGTTTTTGAAGTAGTTTATGTAAATAAACACAATTTTTTAAGTGAAGGTTCTCGTTCTAATTTATTTTTTATTGCAGATAATAAGTTGATTTCAGCAAAGCCCGAAGATATTTTGTTGGGAGTAACTCGAAAATATATTATTGAAGTTGCTCAACCACTTGGATTAGAATTGGTAGAAAAGGATATTCCATTGGCTGAAATTGAAAGTTATGATTCTGCTTTTCTTTCAGGAACATCGCCAAAAGTTTTACCAGTACGAAAAATAAATGATATTTATTTTAGCTCAAATAATAAGTATTTAAGAGCATTAATGACGAAATTTGACGAAAGATTAAATGAAGATATTAGAAATTTTCAGTTTTAATTTTATCGTTTAAATTTTCTTTCAGAAAAGCTAATTTTTTTGACTTATCTTACTGTTTTCATATTGTGGCACTCATAATAATAAAGAATTGTGTTGCCCTACGGGCAAGGCTTTCGAGGGTCTAATTACCGCAGGCTGCCGCCTACGGTTAATCACATGTTGTCCTACGGACAAGCATTTATAATTAATAAATCACTCATAATACCCCTGTCGCTCGCTCGGATTTGTAATCCGAGTGAAACATTACCAATACTAGGATTACAAATCCGAGTGAGCAGAGGTTTTAATTTTATCGTTTAAACTTTCTTTCAGTCAGTATTAAAAGTTAAATTTCTTGACTTACCTGTTTTTACAATCCTAAGTTTTTGTAATTTTGTGTGATGTTAAAATTGCAATATATCGAAGATTTGAATTTCCCTTCTGTGGAAAAAGCAACTGAAGAAGGACTTTTGGGCTATAGTTTTGATATTTCGGTTGAGCAAGTTTTAAAAGCTTTGACAATTGGCATTTTTCCTTGGTACGAAGAACATACTTATCCATTTTTATGGTGGGCTCCCGACCCTCGATTTGTTGTGTTTCCAGAAAAAGCCAAAGTTTCAAAAAGTTTAAAGAAATCATATCAAAACTTTGAATATGCAATAAATAAAAATTTTGAGCAAATAATTTTTAGTTGTGCAAAAATTAAGCGCAAAGGTCAAGAAGGAACTTGGATAGACAGAAATATGCTTTATATTTATATAATGCTTCATAGATTGGGTTACGCAATGTCTTTTGAAACTTATTTTAATGGCGATTTAGTTGGTGGGCTTTATGGTGTGAATCTTGGCGGAGTTTTTATTGGAGAATCAATGTTTCATACACAAACTGATGCTAGCAAATCTGCTTTTGTACATCTTGTAAATTATTGTTTGGAAAATAATATTCATATTATTGATTGTCAGTTGCATACTCCGCTTTTAGAAAGTTTGGGAGGAGAATTTATTTCTAGAGCGAATTATTCAGAATATTTGCGTAAATTTGTAAACGTAAACATATAAATTATGCTTAAAAAAGTATTCGAGCAAATAGATAAAGCAAATATAAAAACAGGAACAAAACTACTTTGTGCAATAAGTGGTGGAGTAGATTCTACTGTTATGTTGCATGTTTTAGACGATTTTGGTTTTGATTGTATTGTCGCTCATTGTAATTTTAAATTAAGAGGCAAAGCTTCTGATGATGATGAAAACTTTGTAAGAGAACTAGCTGCAAAATTTGAGTTTAAATTTATTTGCCAAACTTTCGACACATATAAATATGCAGAAGAAACAGGCTTGTCTATTCAAATGGCTGCACGCGATTTGCGATACAACTGGTTTAACGAAATGGCTAAGCAATATAATTGTAAATACATCGCCTTAGCACATAATTCAGACGACCAAGTTGAAACAATAATTACAAATTTAGCTCGTGGCACTGGAATAAAAGGACTTACAGGAATGAGTTTTGTAAAAGATAAACTTTTTAGACCTTTGCTTTTTACGTCAAGAGAGGAAATAGAGGCTTTTGCTAAAGAAAATTATATTGATTTTAAAATTGATGAAACAAATAAGAGTACAAAATATTCTCGCAATAAAATAAGACATAAAATAATTCCACTATTAGAAGAGATAAATACTTCGGCAAAATCGAATATTTTAAAATCTGTAAAATATCTTACTGATACAGAGGCTATTATGCGTGAGTATGTAAAATCTTGTAAAGAAAAATGTTTGAATTATATTGGCGAAAATATTGAAATTGATTTACGTGAATTAAAAAAATGTGTAGCTCCAGAAACTGTTTTATTTGAATTATTGTTAGGCGAGGGGATTCCAAAACCTTTGGCAAGTGAAAGTATAAATTTAATTGATTCAAAAAGCGGAAAAACTTGTTCATTTTTGAATATTACAGTTTTGAGGGATAGGAATAGTTTGATAATAAATAAAAATTCAAAAATTGAAAGATTTGAAACTGTTTTCATAAATAATTTTGATGAATTAAAATTGCTAGAACAGTTTAAAGTTTCTGCCAAACTCGTTGATTATCAGCCTGATTTAAAGATAAATAAAACTGGTAATTTTGCATATATTGATTTTGAGAAATTAGTTTTTCCATTGAGTTTACGTACATGGCAAGAAGGGGATAGGTTTAAGCCTTTTGGAATGAAAAATTATCGTAAGTTATCAGATTTTTTAAAAGATGAAAAATTAAATTTATTTGAAAAGGAAAATTTAAAAATTCTTGAGTCTGATGGGAAAATTGTATGGCTACTTGGTTTGAGATTAGATAATAGATTTAGAATTTCGGATAAAACAAAAAAAGTTTTGATTTTAGAAAAAACATAATTTACACAATACTTATTATTAACCTTTTATACGACTATTATGAAAAAAGCTATTTTATTTTTATTTGGTTTATTATTTTTCTCCTCTTTATTTTCGCAAAATAATGATTCTTTACTTTTAAAAGAAATAGAAACTTTGAAAAAACAAGTTGCTGATAATGAGCATGTTTATGATAAAATTCTCAAAAGTATTGATGATATAATGTGGCGTATTTTATTTGATGATATTGCTTATGTTGATAAAGTTAGAATTGTTGGTCCAGCAAGGTGGAGGGCAAAAACAGAAGATGATAAGTTTGCAAAAAATCCCTTACAGTTTTATTCTTATATTTTTATTCCTAAAAATGTAAATGTAAAGAAATCTTATCCTCTTATTGTTTTGCCTCATGGCGGTATTCATGCTGATTTTACAACTTATCACACACATATAGTTAAGGAATTGCTTGCTCAGGGTTATGTTGTTGTAGCTCCAGAATATAGGGGTAGCACAGGTTACGGAAAAATGGTTTATGAAAATATTGATTATGGAGGTTTAGAAAACGAAGATGTTTTAGCAAGTAGAGATTATATTATTGAAAACTATAGCTTTGTTGATAGCACAAGGGTTGGCATAGTTGGCTGGAGTCATGGTGGCATGATTGCCTTAATGAATATTTTAAAGTATCCCGACAAATATGCATGTGCTTTTGCAGGCGTTCCTGTTAGTGATTTGGAAAACAGATTAGCTTCTCACGATTCTTCTTATACAGAGTATTTTACAGCTCCTTATCATATTGGAGAATCTATTTTAGAAAACCCATACGAATA
>DAONZU010000091.1:0-9089 GCA_035406965.1 Bacteroidales bacterium | reverse complement strand
CCTAATAATGAAACATATACAAAACGCTCACTCATAAAAGCTCCTATATTAAAAAATAAGTTTGAAGTTATTGAAAGTGTAGTTAAATAAATTAGAATTCCATAAGAGTAAATGGTTTTTTTCTTTAATCCATAAATTGCAATTACAAACAAAGCTAAATATAAAATTAGTGACAAAATCGCTCTCCAATCTGTCCAATTAACAATTGGAATATGGTATGGATAATAATCCCATGTTAAAGGATGTGGAAAAACCAACAGTTTTAAATACAATAATAAAGTCAAAAATACTGTTGCATATCTTTCTGCAAATGTAGTTCCTAAAAATGGATTATTCATCAATAGAGTCGCCTCTATAGCTGTTTGATCTCCTATAGCAAGATGCCTCAAAATCATATACAATCCCGCACCTGCAATTAAAGGAATAGTTAAAACAACAAGTTTTGAAAATTTTTCATCTCTAAAGAAATAAATACTTAGAGGAATTACTGCTAAAAAAGTAATGCTTATTTCTTTTGACATTGAGCCAAGAAAAATATAGATAAAAGCAGAAATTAATCCTGTAAACTTCTTATTATCAACATAATTCAAAGTTGAATTTAAAGCTGCTATTGAAAATAAAAAAGCTAATATTTCGTCTCTTCCTTTAATGTTTGCAACAATTTCGGTGTGCAAAGGATGAGCAGCAAAAAGCATTGTTGCCAAAAAAGGAATACTTAAAAATTCATATTTGGGCTTATAATCTCTAAACAAACGATTTAGCACTTTGTAAAGGATTAATAAAGAAATAATATAAAGCAAAATATTTAAAAAATGGCTAATTCCTGGATTCCCCAAAAATGGTTCTTTTGCTCCAATGTCAGTAGTTTCACGTCCAAAAAATTCAACTTCCAAAGCAAAAGTAATCAAAGACAAAGGACGATAGCGACCACCTTCTATTTCTTTAGAATCTTTACCAAACATTCCAGCCATAGAATCATAAGACAAAATATCTTTTATTCCAGAAATTCCTTTTTGTACAAATTCATTTTTCCAAAACACAACTATGTCGTCTAATGCATACGTATGTCCCAAAGTATTTGAGTAAAGCAAAAATGCAAAAACGGCAATAA
This sequence comes from Bacteroidales bacterium, assembly GCA_035406965.1. Classification (GTDB taxonomy): domain Bacteria; phylum Bacteroidota; class Bacteroidia; order Bacteroidales; family ML635J-15; genus Bact-19. Next base: position 7,978 of record DAONZU010000091.1, on the reverse strand, counting down.
CAATAGGCTGAATATGTTTTCTAGTTTTCATTCAAGAAATTTTATCAAATAATTTAACTTTTTTACAATAATAGTTTCTAAGCAAAGCTATAAAATTTTTCATAATTTCGGTAATAATATTTATTTTATTTCGTTTATGTTATAATATCAACAATCAAAATCTCACAAAACAATGAAAACAATATTTGTAAAAACGCATTTTTTAATTTTAACAGTGTTTTTTTTATTTATTAAAATTGGAAACACTTATTCACAAAGCGACCATACTGGAGATTATCAAAGATTTACGATCTCCGCTAATTTTGCTGTTCAGCTTCCAGATTATGGTGAATTAAACAACAGACTTGCAGAAAAAGGATTTTCAAAATTTAATCAAATAAACTTTTTAACAAGTGGTGATTTTTGCATATACTATCCAAAGCCAAAATTATCAGTACATGCAAATGTTTCTGGTTACAGTCAAGTAATAAATCAGCAGAACAATATTAGCACAAGTTTAAAAAATACAGGAATAGGAGTTTTGTTAGGATATACATTTTTTAGTGATAAAAAAATACAGTTAGTTCCACAGATAGGAACACAATTTTCTTGGTTAAATCTTGATATCACAAGTGATATTGCAGACAATTCGACATTTACCAACTATTTCTCTGGAGATGCTAATCAATATGGCATGACTGCATCAAATTTATTGGCTAATGTTGGAATACTTGCAAAAACCTCTTTCCTCATCAACGAAAATTTTTCTAATAAACTTGTTGTTGGAATAAAAACAGGATATTCTATGCCTGTTCTCAAAACAATTTGGACAGTTAATGAGAAAACCCTAAATGATGGTCCTACTATAAATCCTGGTGGCTTTTATGCAGGCGTTGTTGTTGGAGTTGAGTTTTAGGGAGTTTGAGAAAATATGTTTTAATATTATTTTTGTCCACACTATTTAATTGCCTGCACGCTCAAGAATTAGGGATTAAACTTGGAAGTAGTTTTATTAAAAACAATTCTACAATAAACAAACCTGCTAATATTGGCATTTATTATAACGAAAAAATATCTGACAAAATAAATATTTCTACAACTTACTTGCTTTCAATAAAAAAACAAAAAAATGCAGAAATGGATTTTCAAACAAATTTTAAAGGGCATAATATTTTTATAGATTTTTTATATGATGCAAATATTAAAAATAACTTTTATATAAAATTTGGTTTAGGTTCAGGATGTTCAGCATATAACATTACAAATCAGGGCATTATTTCAAATTGGATTAATTTTATAGAATACCACTACATTCCTGTAAGACTGATTTTAGGTTTTGAATATAAAAACATTTTAGATTCTCCAATTAGTTGTGAAATTTTGGCAACTCCGTCATATATGTTCAATATTTATCAAAAAACAGATGCAATAATATTGTCAAACAATACTAACGACCTGAAAATATTAAATTTAATTGTGGGGATAAAATATACTTTTAAACAGAAATAAATTTGACATAACTTCATTTTACTTTTACAGTTCTTTACAATAAAAAACGCATAATGTTTATAATCTTGTTAATAAAAAACACTGTTTAAACAAGTTCGTTTATTTTTTTATAATTATCTTTGTGGCTGTATTCGGTTCTTACATAGATTAAATGGGAATCCTGTGAAATTCAGGAACTATCCCCGTAGCTGTAAAGTTCCAAACAAGGTTTTATCACAGTTGCCACTGTTCTAAAAAAATTTTTAGAATGGGAAGGCGATAAAACTGGGACAAGTCAGAAGACCTGCCGAGTATAAATTATTATCGTAGCTTTCGGGTGAAAGGCGAGAGATAAATTACTTCCTTGTAATTTTCTTCAAAATTCCCGCAAGTTATCATTTATTAACTTTTAAAAATTCATTACATTATGAATGGTGAACTAAAATTAAAAAAAATTGTAAAACGCGATGGCGTTATTGTGGATTTTCAGATTGAAAAAATTGAACATGCTATTTTCAAAGCTATGCGTTCTGTTGGCAAACCAAATAGAGCTAGAGCAAAAGAACTTAGTATTGAAGTTTTAGCAAAATTATGTAAAGAAAATAAAAATGAAATTCCTAGTGTTGAACAAGTGCAAGATATTGTTGAAAAAGTTCTTTTCGAACAAGAAAGTTTTGAACTCGTAAAATCGTATTTACTTTACCGAAAACAAAGAGAACAATCAAGAAATACCAAAGAGCTTTTTAGCAATATTGATGCTATTGATAATTATTTAGGTATGCACGACTGGCGAATAAAAGAAAGTGCAAATTCCGCCTATTCTCTTCAAGGATTAAATCAACATATTTCAACACTAATAACATCACAATACTGGCTTACAAAATTATATCCTGACAACATTTCAGAGGCTCACAAAAAAGGATATTTTCATATTCACGATTTAGGATTTTTAAGTGTTTATTGTGTTGGTTGGGATTTAAAAGACTTATTATTATCTGGGCTTAAAGGAGTGTCGGGAAAAACTGAAAGTAAACCTGCTAAGCATCTAAGGACAGCACTTGGGCAAGTTGTAAACTTTTTCTACACTATGCAAGGCGAAGCAGCTGGAGCGCAAGCTTTTTCAAACTTCGACACATTACTCGCACCATTTATTAGAAAAGACAAACTTACTTACGAGCAAGTAAAACAAGCTATGCAGGAATTTCTTTTTAATATAAATATTCCAACAAGAGTTGGTTTTCAAACTCCATTTACAAATATTACAATGGACTTAGTAGTTCCTGACTTTATGAAAAACGAAGCCATAGTTTGGGGAGGTAAATTATTAGATGAAGTTTATGGCGATTATCAACCCGAAATGGATATGCTAAATAAAGCATTTGCCGAAGTAATGTTAGAAGGCGATGCTAATGGCAGTTTATTTTCTTTCCCAATACCTACTTATAATATTACACCCAAATTTGATTGGGAAAATCCAGAATATGAAGGAATTTGGGAAATGACAGCTAAATATGGAATTCCTTATTTTTCGAATTTTGTAAATTCAGACATGAAACCCGATGATGTTCGTAGTATGTGTTGTCGCTTACGATTAGACAAACGAGAACTTAGCAAACGCGGTGGTGGATTATTTGCGTCAAATCCATTAACAGGTTCGGTAGGAGTTGTTACTATCAATCTTGCTAAATTAGGATATGAAGCAAGTTCAGAAGAAAATTTGTTGCAACGACTTAAAAATTTAATGCAACTAGCAAAAGATAGTTTAGAAATCAAACGCAAAACCATTGAAAATTACACAGAAAAAGGACTTTATCCATATTCAAAATTCTACTTACGACACATATTCCAAGCTCACAAGTGTTATTGGAAAAGTCACTTTTCAACCATAGGTATAAATGGAATGAACGAATGTTGTTTAAACTTTCTTGGCAAAGATATTGCTCACAAAGACAGTAAGGTTTTTGCAATGAAAATAATGGATTTTATGCGTAATATCTTAGAAGATTTTCAAGAAGAAACAGGAAATATATACAACTTAGAAGCAACTCCTGCAGAAAGTGCTGCATATCGTTTTGCAAGAATTGATACCATTCAATATCCAGATATTATAACAGCAAATCCAGAAGCATTTAAAAATGGAGCTGCCCCTTATTATACTAATTCAACGCATTTACCTGTAAACTATTCTGATGATATTTTTGAAGTGCTAACATTACAAGATGATTTTCAAACGAAATATACTGGAGGAACTGTACTGCACTTATTTACAGGCGAAAAAAATATGCCAGGGAGTGCAGCCAAAAACCTTATACGTAAAATAACAAACCAATTTCGTTTACCATACATTACTATATCGCCGACTTTTAGTATTTGTCGTTCACACGGATATATTGCTGGCGAACATTTCAAATGTCCAAAATGCGAATCAGACTGTGAAGTTTATAGCCGAATTGTAGGTTATATGCGTCCTGTTAGCCAATGGAACTACGGAAAACAACAGGAATTTAAGGACAGAAAGTTGTTCGACATAAACAAAACAAAACCCTCAATCAATAAAAGCTATGAAAAAATAAGTGAAGGACAAGAAGTTTATATCTCTAACTAAAATAATAAGAATTATGACAACAAAAAACATAACATTACGAGTATCAACTATAACATTATTAATTCTTTTTGCGGCATTTAGTCGTTTAATTCCACACCCACCAAATTTTGCTCCAATTGGTGCAATGGCTTTGTTTGGTGCTGCTTATTTTTCTAAACGTTACCTTGCTTTTTTAATTCCAATATTTAGCATGTGGCTAAGCGACTTAGTAATTAATAATGTGGTTTTTGGTCATTATTTCGACCACTTTGTTTGGGCTTATGATGGCTTTTATTGGACATACGGATCGTTTATAATAATAAGCCTTGTAGGTTTTGTTCTATTAAAAAAAGTTAATCCACAAAGATTAATTATTTCTTCTTTATCTGCCTCAGTATTGTTTTTTATAATATCAAACTTTGGAGTTTGGGCTTCTGGCACAATGTATCCAAAATCTATAAATGGATTAATAACTTGTTATGCTGCCGGAATACCTTTCTTCAAAAACACATTACTAGGCGATTTAACATATTGTGCTGCTTTGTTCGGGGTTTTTGAATTACTACAGTATAAAATACCTAAACTCAGAACTAACAAAATTCTTGCTAACGAAAAAGAAAATAATTTATCATAAAATATTATTTGTAACTTTACACTTTTCTAATTTGTAAATTATAATACACGTGATATTAAATAAACTGCAAGAAAAAATTGATTTAAAGACAAAACCTTTAGGCTCGCTTGGCTATCTTGAAAAATTAGCTTTACAAATAGGGACTGTTCAAAATACATTGTCGCCTAGTTTACAAAAACCTACTATTCTTGTTTTTTCTGCCGACCATGGCATTGCAAAATCTGGTGTTAGTGCTTATCCACCCGAAGTAACTTACCAAATGGTAAAAAACATTTTAAATGGCGGTGCAGCAATAAATGTATTTTGTAAACAAAACAACATTGATATACAACTAATTGACTCTGGAGTAAATTTCGATTTCTGCGATTACAATTCTCTTATAAATGCAAAAATTGCAAAAGGCACAGATAATTTTCTATATCGCAAAGCTATGACAGAACAACAATTAGAGCAATGTATTTCTTATGGTGAAAAAATTATCGACCAGCTATTTGAATCAAATTGCAATGTTGTTGGATTTGGCGAACTTGGAATAGGCAACACAGCTTCGGCAGCAATATTAATGAGCTATTTATGTGAATTACCTTTAGAAGATTGCGTTGGAAAAGGAACTGGACTTACTGACCAACATCTTCAAAATAAAATAAATATTTTAAAGCAAGCAAAACAGCTTCATGGAGAAATTTTCGATACAAAAGAAATTGTAAGAACTTTCGCAGGTTTTGAAATTGCTCAAATGTCGGCTGCAATAATTCAGGCTTATAAAAAAAATATGCTCATATTAATTGATGGCTTTACTGTAACAACGGCTTTTTTAATAGCATATAAAATTAATCCCGAAATAATAAAAAACGCAATATTTTGTCATCTTAGCAACGAAAAAGCTCATTACAAACTACTTGAGTATTTGGGAGTTGAAGCTATTTTAAAATTAAATTTAAGAGTGGGCGAAGGCACAGGTTGTGCTATTGCCTATCCTATTATTGAAAGTGCAGTTAATTTTTTAAATAACATGGCTAGCTTCGAAAGTGCCGAAGTTTCCAATAAAACCACTAACAAATGAAACGCCAAATACAAATTTTTTTTGCTGCACTAATGTTTTACACAAGAATACCATGTCCAAAAAAAATTGACTGTTCTAATATTGACCTAAACCAAGCCTTACGCTATTATCCATTAGTTGGCATGATTGTAGGAACAATATCTTTTTTAATTTATTGGGGAAGTTTTTTCCTCTTTGGACATGCTATTGCTGTTGTTGCTTCACTAGTTGCTGGTGTGCTTACAACTGGAGCTTTTCACGAAGACGGCTTTGCTGATGCTTTTGACGGCTTTGGAGGAGGCTGGACAAAAGAAAAAATCCTAGAAATAATGAAAGACAGCAGAATAGGAACTTATGGAACAATTGCTCTGATTTTGCTATTCGCACTTAAAATTTTATCTCTCTACATAATATTGCCACAACTCATAATAAAAAGCTGGTGGATAGTATATCTGTTTTTTATTTTATACCATTCTTTGGCAAGATTAACTTCTGGAAATATCGTTTTCTTCTCGCAATATGCTAGAGATGACCTAACTTCAAAAGTCAAGCCAGTAGAAAAACATGCCAGCCGAACTGAAATTATATGTTCATATGTGTTTGGGCTTATCCCTCTAACAATTTTCTCAATAAGAGAACCCATTGTTTGCATAGTAATACTACCTTTATTTTTGCTAATTGTTAAGGGGATTCTCTATTTTAAAAAATGGCTAAATGGATACACTGGCGACTGTTTAGGCTGTATAGAACAATTTGCTGAAATAATAATAATGTTAACTTTTGTAGCTATATGGAAATTCATGTAATCAGACATACACGTTTGACTTCTGGATTAAATAAATGTTATGGGCAAAGCGAAATTCCTGTAGCAGACAGTTTTAAAGACGATGTTGCCAAAATAAAAAAACTTTTACAACAACCTTATGATGCTATATTTTCTAGCCCTTTAAAACGGTGCCTCATCTTAGCGAAAGAGCTTAATTTTAATAATATAAACATTGAGCCGGCATTAAAAGAAATGAATTTTGGCAGTTGGGAAAATCAAAAATGGGACGATATAGATAGAAATGAACTAGAAAAATGGTGTGAAGATTTTGTTAACGAACGTCCTCCTAATGGCGAAAATTTACAGGATTTGTATAATAGAGTTACAAATTTTCTGTATAGCATAAAACCAAAAAAATACGAAAAAATATTATTGATTACTCACGCTGGTGTTATACGCTGTATTCATGCATTTTTTAACGATATAGCATTAGAGAAAATATTTGATATTCCTGTAGATTTTAACGAAATATTTATTTATAAAACACAAAATTCTTTACAATGAAAATAGGTGGATTTATAAAACAAAGTTTTATTGATTGGGAAGAAAAAGTAACTGCTGTAATTTTTACAAAAGGCTGTAATTTACGTTGTGGATTTTGTCATAATCCCGAATTGGTATATCCTAAACTAATTGAACAAACCGAAGATATAAATGAAAAAACCATTTTTAATTTTCTTTCTACAAGAAAAAACTGGCTTGATGGAGTAGTTATTACAGGCGGAGAACCAACTTTACAAAATGATTTAAAAAGTTTTATTGAGAATATTAAAAAAATGGGCTTTGCAGTAAAATTAGACACAAACGGAACATCGCCAAAAGTTCTAAAAAACTTATTAAAAGCTAATCTCCTCGATTATGTTGCTATGGATATTAAAACAATTTTTGAATTAGAAACATACCAAAACATTTGCAATATAAAAGACCCAGAATTGCTCACTAAAGTTAAAGAATCTGTCGAAATTCTTAAAAAATCAGGCATTGATTATCAACTAAGAACTACTGTAGTACCAAAATATCATACAAAAGAAATGATAGATAAATTACAAGAAAAATTCTCATATTGCAATTATAAAACACAAGAATTTAGAGAAACAAAAATCATTATTAATCAAGCATAAACGACAGTTAAGCAGGTTAAATTTCACACTTTTAAACGGAATTATAAGAATTTAGAGAAAATTAGAGGGAAATTTTTATAAATTACAAATACAAAACTAAACTACTTATTAATGAAGAACGCCCCTCAAGTATGCTGCCAAAGACGCGCCTGAGAGGCTTATTGATTTTAATTCTTGTATTGAAACTGCAAATTTATAACAATTATTTCAATTTAACAACAAAATGCTAACCCCCTCATTACCAGCTTTTTATTTTCTTACAAACGCTTACAAACGAATATTAAACGAAAGTAAACCTTTAAAA
>DAONZU010000090.1:0-9099 GCA_035406965.1 Bacteroidales bacterium | reverse complement strand
ATACAGGTGCCGAAGCAGTTGAAACAGCTTTAAAATTAGCTCGTCGTTGGGGAGTAGTAAAAAAGGGAATTCCAAATGATGATGTGAAAATAATTTGTTGCGAAAACAATTTCCATGGTCGTACAATTGCAATAATTACTATGTCGAGCGATCCAGATTCTTATGCTAATTATGGTCCTTTAGCACCTGGATTTATTCGTATTCCTTATAATGATGCTGATGCTTTAGAAAATGTATTAAAAGAACATGGCAAAACTGTTGCAGGATTTATTTTAGAACCTATTCAAGGCGAAGCAGGTGTTTTTGTTCCAGACGATGGGTATTTGGCAAAAACTAAAGCGATTTGTGAAAAATATAATGTACTATTTATTGCTGACGAAGTACAAACAGGTATTGCACGTACAGGAAAATTATTAGCCTGCGATCATGAAAATGTTCGTCCAGATATTCTTATACTTGGAAAAGCTCTTTCAGGTGGAGTTATTCCAGTTTCGGCAGCTTTAGCTGATGATGATATTATGCTTACTATTAAACCCGGCGAACATGGTTCAACATTTGGTGGTTTCCCATTAGCAGGGAAAGTTGCTACAGCAGCTCTTGAAGTTGTTAGAGATGAAAAATTAGCAGAAAGAGCTGAATATCTTGGCAAAATTTTTAGACGCGAAATGAATAGCATTAAATCTGATATGATTCAATTAGTAAGAGGTAAAGGTATGTTAAATGCAGTTGTTATTAACAATAAACCTGGTAAAACTGCATTAGATATTTGCATGGAAATGAAAGAACTTGGAGTGTTGGCAAAACCTACTCACGGAAATATTATTCGCTTTGCACCACCTCTTATTATTAAAGAAGAGCAAATGCTTGAAGCAATAGAATTAGTTAAAAAAGCTTTTAAAAAATTTGAATAAAAGATTATAATAAAACTGTCTCAAATAAATTTTGAGATAAAAAATAAATTGCTGTCTTAGAAGTTTTTTACTGCGTTAACCAAGTCGAAACTTGGATACTTCTGAGACAGCATATTTTTACTATTTTGAAAAGTGCAGATAAAATATTACAAAGAATTAAAGAAGGTGAAGGACTAAATTTAGACTTTAAACATTCAATAAATGATGCTAAAAAAATTGCTCGTTCTTTATCTGCTTTTGCAAATACAAAAGGTGGCAGTTTGTTGATAGGAGTAAGGGATAATGGAAGCATTGCAGGAGTAAATTCCGAAGAAGAATATTTTATGGTAGAAACTGCTGCACTTATTTATTGTAAACCTTCTATAAAGTTTACAGTAAATAATTTTAATGTTTTAGGAAAACAAGTTTTGGAAATAATAGTTTCTGAAAGTGAAACTAAACCTCATGCTGCTCCCGACAACGATGGAGTTTTTAAAGCTTATGTTAGAGTAAATGATGAAAATATCATAGCTCCAAAACCATTAGTTGATGTTTGGAAACGTTTGCAAACTAATGTTAAGGGTGTAAAAATTAATTTTGATGAAAATATCTCTTTTTTATTAAAGGAAATTAATCAAAATGGCAGTATTTCAAAATCTCAGTTTGTTAGGCATACAGGAATAAAGAGCTATGTAGCCAATAAAATTTTTACAAATTTAATAATAATGAATATTTTGGATTTGGAAATTACTGCTTCGGAGACAAGATATGTTTTTAATAAAAATTTTGATTTTAATAAGCATGAGTTTTAATTACGAATATCCACGCGCACTAAATACAGTTGATGCAATAATTATTTCGAAAAAAGAAAATAAAATATTATTGATAAAAAGGTTGAATGAACCTTTTAAGAATTTTTGGGCATTGCCAGGTGGATTTATTGAAATGGAGGAAACTTTGCTAGAGTCTGTAAAAAGAGAGGTTCTAGAAGAAACATCATTAGAAAATATTGAATTAAAAGAATTTAAATTTTATGGCGATCCAGGACGTGATCCACGAGGTAGAACTATAACTTTTGTTTATTACGGATATTGCGATTCACTAAAATTAGCAAAAGCTGGAGATGATGCTAAAGAGTTGGCATGGTTTAGTTTAAATGAGTTACCAGACTTAGCTTTTGATCATAAAAAAATAATTTATGATTTTCTCATAAGTGATAGGGATATTTGAGGTTTTTGTGTGAAAAATAAAAAAAACTGCGACTAATTTTAATCGCAGTTTTTTATTTTTTTTAGAATGGTAAATCATCACCTGGGTCGTTATCTAGCTCAAAAGGAGCATCGTCAGCATTAAAAGGTGGAGTTTCCATTGGTGGTTTTCCTACATTGCCGGGTGAACTTAGTTCAATTTTCCAGCACTTAAGGTCTGTGTACCAGTTGCCATTATACTCACGACTTTCGGCATCAAACGAAACTCTTATGGTGTCTGATTCTGTAAAATTGTTTAATGGAACTCTGTCACCCCAAATAGTAAAACAAACTTTCTTTGGATAATTGTCTAATGTTTCAATTACAAAACTTTGTTTTTTCCAAGGTCCATTTCTTCCTTCACCAGTTATTGGGTCTAATTTTACAATTAATTTACCTTCTAATTCCATAATCTTTTTGTATTTTAATATTAAAATTTGATGCTAGCATGAGCAGCAGCTAAGCGTGCAATAGGAACTCTGTAAGGTGAGCAAGATACATAGTCTAAGCCCATTTTGTAACAGAATTCTACAGATGCTGGGTCGCCACCTTGTTCACCGCAGATACCAATTTTAAGTTTGTTTCTAGTAGCACGTCCTTTAACAACAGCCATTTCGATTAATTGTCCAACACCTTCTTGGTCAATAGTTTGGAATGGGTCAACAGGAATAATTTGGTTTTCTAAATAATCGTGCATAAATCCACTTATGTCATCACGGCTAAATCCAAAAGTCATTTGAGTTAAGTCATTTGTACCGAAAGAGAAGAACTCGGCAGTTTTTGCCATTTCGTTAGCTAATAAACAAGCTCTAGGAATTTCAATCATTGTACCATAAGCACAGCTTAATTTAATTCCAAATTTATCTTCAACTTCTTTTTTAACTTTATCAAATAAAATTTTTGTAATATCTAGTTCTTTTACGTCTGCAGTTACAGGAACCATAATTTCAGGCGTAACTTTTTTACCTTCTTTCATAAGTTCAGCAGTTGCTTCAAATAAAGCTCTGAATTGCATTTCTGTAATTTCAGGATAAGTAACACCTAGACGTACACCGCGATGTCCCATCATTGGGTTGGTTTCGCTAAGAGCATCAACTCTTTGAGCTACTTCTTCAGCAGAAATACCTATAGCGTTTGCAATTTCGGCTTGTTTATCTTTTGTATGAGGAGCAAATTCATGTAAAGGTGGGTCTAATAAACGGAAAGTTACAGGAAGCCCGTTCATTACAGCCATTGTGTCTTTCATGTCGCGTTTTACGAATGGGAATAGTTCATTTACAGCAGCTATTCTTTCTTCTTTTGACGAAGCTAAAATTAATTTGCGAAGAATAAATAATGGCTCATCAGCACCTTTACCATAGAACATATGTTCTGTACGGAAAAGTCCAATACCTTCAGCACCAAATTCTACAGCTAATTTTGCATCTTCTGGAGATTCGCAATTTGTACGAACACCCATTTTGCGATGTTTATCTACTAATTTCATGAATTTTTGGAATAATGGATTTTCTGAAGAGTCCATTAATTCAATAACTGTATTATATGCGTTGCCTGTAGTGCCATTAAGAGTAAGTATGTCGCCTTCTTTAATAACAATATCAGTTCCTTTTACAATTGCTATTTTTTCGTCTTCTCTTACTTCTAAGTTACCAGCACCAACTATACAGCATTTTCCCCAGCCACGTGCAACAAGAGCTGCGTGTGAAGTCATTCCACCAAGTGCTGTTAAAAGCCCGTCAGCGACTCTCATACCTTCAACGTCTTCAGGATTTGTTTCTTTACGTACTAAAAGAACTCTTTCGCCTCTTTTTGTCCATTCTACAGCATCTTCGGCAGTAAATACAACTTTTCCAGTAGCCGCACCTGGACCAGCAGGTAAACCTTTAACTATTGGTTCGTGATTTTTCTCAGCGTTAGGGTTAACTATTGGGTGAAGAAGTTCGTCTAATTGATTTGGAGCAACGCGTAAAATAGCAGTTTTTTCATCAATTCTACCTTCTTCTAACATTCCCATAGCCATGTTTAGAGCAGCAGTTCCTGTTCTTTTACCAACACGGCATTGTAGCATATAAAGTTTGCCTTCTTGAATTGTGAACTCAATATCGAGCATGTCTTTAAAGGTATCTTCAAGAGTAGTTCTAATGTCGTCAAGTTCTTTATATATTGCAGGAAATTGTTCTTGCATTGACATCAAATGCTCGTTTTGAGAGTTTTTAGTATCGTTGTTAAGTGGGTTTGGAGTACGAATACCAGCAACTACGTCTTCTCCTTGAGCATTAACCAACCATTCTCCATAGAATAAGTTTTCGCCTGTAGCAGGATTTCTTGTAAAAGCAACACCTGTAGCCGAAGTTTCGCCCATATTTCCGAAAACCATAGCTTGCACGTTAACTGCTGTACCCCAATCATCTGGAATATGTTCGATTCTACGATAAGAAACAGCTTTTTTGCCATTCCAGCTTTTGAAAACAGCTTTAATACTACCTTCTAATTGTTTTTTTGCGTCGTCAGGGAATTCAGTACCTAAAACAGCTTTAATTTTTTTCTTAAATAAATCAGAAATAATCATTAAGTCTTCAGAAGTCAATTCTGTATCTGATTTATAATTTCTTTGAATCTTGTATTCTTCAAACATGTCGTCTAATTGGCGACGAATGTTTTTGTCAAGGTCTTCTGCTTTATCCATTACAACGTCTGCATACATCATAATTAAGCGGCGATACGAATCGTAAACAAAGCGTGGATTGTTAGTTTTTTTAATTAATCCAGGGATTGTATTGCTACTTAAACCAATGTTTAAAACTGTATCCATCATACCTGGCATTGAGCTACGTGCACCAGAACGGCAAGAAACTAATAGGGCATTGTCAGGGTCGTCGTATTTTAATCCCATATCTGCTTCTACTTTTTTCATTGCTGCCCACACTTCGTCCATCAATCCTTCAGGAAGTTCGTGATTGTTGTTATAATATTCGGTGCAAGTGTCTGTTGTAATAGTAAAACCAGCAGGAACTGGTAATCCCATTAAAGCCATTTCGGCTAAGTTTGCTCCTTTACCTCCAAGAAGCTCCTTCATTTTTGCATCTCCTTCAGCTTTTTTATTTCCAAAGCTGTAAACTCTTTTAATTTTTGTCATTTTAAAATTTGTTATTAAGTTTTATTAAAATTAATTTCTTTATTTTTCATGCCCACAAATATATAATTTTTTTATAACATTTAAAATAATAAATGTTTATAAAAGTGTAAAATTTGCTGTTAAAAGTTAAAACTTAATTAATAAGAAAATCCACCTAATTTTTGTATGTCAGTTCTTATGTTTACACACATGATAGGTATTTTTTTAGAAAGTTCTATATTTCTTGGGCGTTGTACATTTGTTATAATTGTTTTGTATTTATCTGTCATAAACAATACAATGTCAGCTTCGATTTCGCTCATATAATCATATAAATTATCGGCATAATTTTCTTCTGGTAATTCTTTTATTTCAAAATCTGTGTTTTCTCTTTCGAAAATTGTACCAGCAAAGTTTAAATTACTATTTAAATTTTTCCTTCTAATAGAATTTTTAAAATCTGGGTGTACAACATAAACTTTAGATTCAAATATGTTTGATAAATATTTTACCCATAAAAATTTTGCTCTTGATTTTTTGTCAGAGTCGATAGGAACACATATTTTGTCGTATTCGCCATAATTCAACGGTTTTTGAACTAAAATAGCAGGTATTCTATCAAATTTTTTAATGAGTTTCATAGCTTTGTCAATTGTTTGTAAGCCATGAGTTCCCATAACAGCAAAATAAGCATTGATTTCTATGCCATAATCATTAATAGTTGTAAAAAGATTTCCGACTCTTACTGTAGCTACAGTTTTATGGTTGTTATGTTCTTCGGAAAATTTTTTGGCAACTTTTTCTAATTCTATTAGCCATTCGTCAGCGTCATCGTGGTTTGAGGCGACATAAAGCATGTGAATAGGATAATTTGAAGTTTTTGCTAATTCGTAAGCGTGATCTAAAGCATAGTTAGATTCATTGCTAAACTCATAAGGAACTAAAATATTTCTTTCCATAAATTAAATTTTTAGTTAAGTTGTTTTTAAATAATAATTATTTTAAAAATACATAAAATTATTAATATTAACAAAGATAATAAAATAATTATTATATTTGACAAAATCTTTTATAAACTTTTCAAAAATATTATTAATTATGAATTTTGACTTAATAGTAATTGGTTCTGGTCCTGGTGGATATGTTGCAGCAATTCGTGGTGCTCAATTAGGGCTTTCTGTTGCAGTGGTTGAAAAATCTGAGTTAGGTGGAGTTTGTTTAAATTGGGGTTGTATTCCTACAAAAGCTTTACTAAAATCTGCTCAAGTAATGAATTATGTTAAAAATAGCGAAGTCTATGGAATTATTAATGATGGTACAGCTAAGCCTGATTTTGCTAAAGTAATATCTCGAAGTCGTGATGTTTCTGCTAATATGAGCAAAGGAATAGAGTTTTTATTTAAAAAAAATAAAATTACTGTTATTCGCGGCTGTGGAAAATTAAAATCTGCAAGCGAGGTTGTTGTTACTGATAGTGAAAATAATTCTGAAATTTATTCGGCAAAGCATATTATTTTAGCCACTGGTGCTCGTTCACGCGAAATTCCAGGAATCGCTATAGATGGAAAAAATATTATAACTTATCGCGAAGCATTATGTTTAGAAAAGTTGCCTCAATCAATGGTGGTTGTTGGCTCTGGTGCAATAGGTTCAGAATTAGCATTTTTCTATTCATCAATGGGTGCAGAAGTTACATTAATTGAATTTATGCCCGAAATAGTTCCTTTAGAAGATGAAGAAGTTTCTAAGCAACTTGCACGAAGTTTTAAAAAAGCAGGAATTAAAGTGATGACAGGAACTGCTGTGAAAAATGTTGATGTAGTTGATGGTAAATGTATTGTGAATTATACTGACAAAAAAGGCGAAAATACTATAGAATGTGAAGTTGTTCTTTCAGCTGTTGGTGTAACTGCTAATATTGAAAATTTAGGACTTGAAGAATTAGGTATAAAAACAGAAAAAGGAAAAATTTTAGTTGACGAATATTATAGAACAAATGTAAATGGCGTTTATGCTATTGGCGATATAGTTCCAGGACATGCTTTAGCACACGTTGCTTCGGCTGAAGGAATTTGCTGTGTCGAAAATATTGCAGGTTTGAATCCGCCTGTTGTTGATTATTCTAATGTTCCTTCTTGTGTTTATACAACTCCTGAAGTTGCTTCTGTTGGTTTAACTGAGCAAAAGTTAAAAGAAATGGGAAAAGCTTATAAAATTGGAAAATTCCAATTTATAGCCTCTGGTAAAGCTGTTGCAAGTGGATTTAGAGATGGCTTTGTGAAACTTTTATTTGACGAAGAAACAGACGAACTTTTAGGTGCTCATTTCGTAGGCGATAATATTGCTGAAATGATTTCTGAAATGGTAGTTTTACGAAAATTAAAAGGTACAGCACAAGATTTAATAAATTCTATTCATCCACACCCAAGTTTATCTGAAGCAATTATGGAAGCTGCTGCAGCCGCTCATGGGGAAGCAGTACACTTGTAAGAATTAATATGCCATTCTACCTTTTGGTGGCAACCATAATGCACCAATGGGTAGGGTGGTATCCATATTTAAAAGGAAGACGTTCGGGCTTTATCGAATCAATAGCTTGTTTTAAGTCTGGTTGATCTCTTTCTTCAAAAAGTTTTATTGGACCAATATATTCACCATAAAGTTTTACATCAAATTTTGATTTTAAATATTTGTATGGAATACCAGATGGGTCTGTAACAATTTGAGAAGCATTATCTAAAATTATATTTCTAATTTTTGAAAAACTATCTCTAAAACATAAGTAAGATGCAGCTTTAAGATAAACAGTATTATTTTTTGTGTAATTTGTTATGTATTGTAACTCTTGTGATTTTGTGAAAACAGAGTCGCAAATGTTTAAACTTAAATAGGTTAGTTTTTTTAATTCTTTTGTGTCTTTTTCTTGATAAACAAATTCAACACCATTATTAAATTTCTTTTTGTAATTATAAGCAAATTCTTCATCAGGATTTTCAACACTTATGTCGCCTTGCTCGTTTATGCTTACAGGGTTTATATTTACAATAACTTTATCATGACGATTTAGAAAGTACATTATAATCGGAATTGTCCCATTAATAATGTCCGGATTTAATACAACTTTCATCGACTTAGTTTGAAAAAAACTTAAATTTAAGTTGTGCTGAATGGCTTGTTGTATATTTGATAAATAAGATTTTGTTCCATATTTTTCTATATCATCTAAGTTGGGAATATCGCCAACATTTTCTAAACCCATCATTAAAAAATGTTTAGCTTTCGGGAACATTGCATCAAGATAATTAAAATCTGGACCACCAAAAGGATAGAATACTGTGTCACCATATGTTAAGTTTTTTTCTGACCAATCAGAAACAATGTTTAATACTTGTTGGCTGTGAAGATTCCAACTTTCATTATTTTCGTTAGCATAATTTTTCCACTCAGGGTCTGAAAAATACTTGGAAAAATAAATAGCTTCTTCTTCGGGTTGAGTACCGCCTATGTAATTTGCTATTTCATTAAAACCCTTGTAAGCAAATGTGTCGTAAACATGAATAGGTGTTTCAATAGTTTCCGCTTCATTGTCAACGACTTGAGCTTCTTTTTTCTTATTATTACATGATAAAATTACAAACGAAAAGATAAATGCTAAAATACAAACTTGTTTCATAATTAAAATTTTTTGCCAAAAGTATAAAATATTAAGTAATTGACAAATGATACGTGTAATAAAAAATATATTGAATTTAAGTAAAAAATTCACTATTAACCGACTAAATTCAAAAAATGTGGCTTATAGGTCAAAAAGTAGGCTGTAATCTTCTAAACATGTTTCTATTACTAT
>DAONZU010000089.1:6278-9323 GCA_035406965.1 Bacteroidales bacterium | reverse complement strand
ATTTTTAACTTTTTATAAGTCTAACTTCTATACTTGCATAATCTGTGCCAAACTTTTGTTTTATTACCAACACCACCCCACATCGCCTATTACAACTAAATTTGAACTAAAAGTTAAAAGTAGCCTACGTGTTTGGCTTTTCTTTTAAAACTTTTGCTTTCAGCGAGCTCGTAAACTCGGTTTACTTTATGAACTTTCAACTAATTTTTTGTGGTATAATAAATTAAAATTTGTATAGATTAGAGACGGCGCATGCACCGTCTCTACACTATACTGCATAATTCATTCAGAATCAAACTTTTAACACTTCAACTACGTTCAGTGCATCGCTTTTAACCTTTAACACTTCAACTACGTTCAGTGCATCGCTTTTAACTGAGTTTTGTCCTATGCTTATCCTCCTCGCTCAAAACAATATTCAAATATGACAAATACCTTGAATACGCAATTTCTCCACTTTCTACAGCGGGTTTTACAGCACAATTAGGTTCGTTTATATGCAAACAGTTGCCAAAATGACAGTTATGTGACATTTTAAAAATTTCAGGAAAATAATGTCCTGTTTCTTCTTTGTTTAAATACACTAAACCAAAAGCTCTAATTCCTGGAGTGTCGATTACAGCTCCACCAAAAGAAAGTTTGTGCATTGTTGCAAAAGTGGTTGTATGTCTTCCTGTAAGGTGAGTTTTTGAAATTGAAGCAGTTTTTAAATTTAAACCCGGCGAAATTGCATTTATTAACGAAGATTTTCCTGTTCCGCTATGCCCTGCAATTACATTTACTTTATCTTTCAAAGCTTTTTGAACAAGCTCCAAATTTTGATTTTTCACTATTGAGGTAGGAATTACTTTATAACCAACATCTTCATAAACAGCCATTAACATAGCAACTTCTTCAATTTCTTCTCTATTGTAAATATCAATTTTGTTAAAAATAATCAATGGTGGAATACTGTACGATTCAGCAGCTGCAAGAAACCTATCCATAAAAACTGTTGTTGTCTCTGGATTTTTTAAAGTGTGAATAAATACTGCTTGGTCAATATTTGCTGCAATTACATGAGATTCTTTAGATAGATTTGTTGATTTTCTAATAATACAATTTTTACGCTCTTCAATTTCAGTAATCACTCCTTCTTCTTCTGAAATTATTTCAATTTCAACAAAATCGCCAACTGCAACAGGATTTGTTTCTCGCGAATCTGCAAGCCTAAGTCGCCCCCTGATAGTGCAATTATAGATTTTATCGTCAACTTCGACTAAATAATTAGCCCCAGTACTTTGTATTACTTGTCCTCTTTTCATATGCACGCAAATTTATATAAAAAAATAATATTGCAAATATTGTTGTAACGAATTTTGTATATTTGAATTTGCATATCTTTGTAAAATGAAAACTTTACTTATAACATTAAACGCAAAATATATCCACACATCTTTGGCTTTGCGCTGGCTTTATGTTGTAAATAAAGATAAATTTGACATTTCTTTTAAAGAACATTCAATAAAAGAAGATATTCAAAGCATTGCAAACGAAGTTATAGAAACTAATTGCGATATTGTTGGAATAAGCGTTTCAATCTGGAATGTTGACCAAAGTAAAGATTTGTGTTCAATTTTAAAAAATAAAAATCCGAATTTAATTATAATACTTGGCGGACCCGAAGTTAGTTACGAACCCGAATTTTTTATTGAAAATTGGAAAATTGATTATGTTGTAAGTGGCGAAGGCGAGTTTGTCTTAGGCGAATTGCTTGATTCTCTCCAAAATAATAAAACGGCAGAAATCCCATCAGTTTCTTCAAAACAAAAAATTAGTAAAACAATTGCTAAAGCAAATATTGACGAGCTTATAAAATATCCTTCGCCCTATCAATTGGAGATAGACAAAAAAGATGTAAAAAATCGTATAGTTTATTTTGAAACTTCGCGAGGCTGTCCTTATCACTGCCAATATTGTTTGTCGTCTTTGGAAACTGGTATTAGATATTTCCCACAAACATATATTTCTGAAAACTTAAAATACATTATAAAAAGTGAGGCTAAACAAGTAAAATTTTTAGACCGTACTTTTAATTTGAATGTAAAACACACAAATTTTGTTTTCGATTTACTTTTGCAGAATTATAGACCAAATTTAAGTTTTCAATTTGAAATTTATGCCGATTTATTAAACGATGAAATAATAAAATTTTTAAACGAAAGTACTCCCGAGAAATATTTTAGATTTGAAATTGGTATTCAATCCACACACGAACCTACAAATATTGAAATTAAACGCAAACAAGATTTTCAACTACTTGCAAAAAACTGCAAAAATTTAATTAAAGGCGGAAAAATTGACTTACATTTAGATTTGATTGTTGGCTTGCCATACGAAACTTTCGAACTTTTTGTAAAATCTTTTAACGAAGTCTTTGAGTTAGGTGCAAAAGAAGTACAGCTTGGATTTTTAAAAATGTTGCGTGGAACTGCTTTAAGAAATAATGCACCCAAATTTGATTATGTATATGATGAAAATCCACCTTATCAAATAATTAGCAATAAATTTATTTCAAAAGCTGAGCTTGAAAGAATCCATGATGCTGAACATGCTTTAGAAAAATTTTGGAATAGTGGCAGATTTCCAAACACTATGCAAAGACTAATAAGTCAAGAATATAAAAATAGATATTTTGAACTTTTCGACGAAATTGCTGAATTTTATAATAAAAATAATTTGCCACATTTTGCTTATCAACTCGAAGATTTGTTTAATTTCCTCAATTCTTTTTTAGAGACAAAAAGCATTGATGCAAAACCCACATTACGAGACGATTACTACTCAAATTTTTCTGCTCGTCCTTCAGGTCTTTGGTGTGAAATTATGGATAAAAAAGAAAAAAAGAAAGTTTTAAATACCATTTCCTTAGATGCCAATTTCTTAGAAAAAAATAAACTTTCAAAACAAATTTTAGAAAACAAAACCGCACTCTATCCATTAGAAAATAACAAATATCTGCTAAGCATTTTTGAAAATAAAAAAATTAGACAAGTAATATGGCAA
>DAONZU010000089.1:0-6178 GCA_035406965.1 Bacteroidales bacterium | reverse complement strand
AATTCTTAATTCATTAATTCTCAATTCTTAATTCATTAATTATTTCCTCAACCTTAAGATTTAATCCATTCACAACAATATCAGCTTGTAAATAATATTTTTCTCTTTCGCTAAGCATGCTTTCAACTTTTTGCAAAAGCTCTTCCTGATTTAGATTTTTTATTAATGGTCTTTTTGTTTTTGAATTTACTAAGCGATTTGTTAAAGATTTTGCATCTAATTTTAAATAAATGCTAGTGCCAAGTTTTTTTATTATTTCTAAATTATTGTTAAAACATGGTGTACCACCGCCAAGCGACAAGATAAAACTTTCTTTATTTTCAAATTCCTTTAAAGTTTCAGTCTCTAATTTTCTAAAAACTCCCTCATCAAATTTTGAAAAAATACTTGGAATACTTATTTTATATTTTTCCTCAATAAGTCTGTCTAAATCATAAAACTCGAGATTTAAAGCATGGGCGAGCTTTTTCCCAAAAACTGTTTTGCCTGCACCCATAAAACCCATTAAAAAAATTTTCATAATTTAGATTTTAAAAATCCAAAGTCATTTGCACTCCGCCTTCTGGTGGGTCTTTTTTATCTTTATTATCTTTTTTCTTTGGTTTTTCTTCAACGGCATCTTCGTCTTTATCTCTAGTGTCAATTATTTCGAGTTCAATTTCTTCGCCTTGCTCAAATTCACGTTCATCATCATCTTCAAAATTTTCTTCATCATTTTCATCTTCAGGCTTTTCTTTAGTTAAAGGCTGGTCGAAAATAATTTCAGAAGTTTCAAAAGTTGTTAATCGCTTTCCTCTAGCACCAATTCCTTTAACAGCAATAAATTCTTCTGCATCAATAAGTTCTGGTTCGCGTGATTCGTGCTTACCTGCAAAAACTATTTTTACCAATGGAAATTCATCGTAAGAAAGAGCAACAAGATAAGAGCCTTCAGTTTCCGAAATTATAAATTGATCACGTAAATCTTCTTGAACTTGGAAACGTTTTAGATAGAAGAAATTCTGTTCTGAATCGTAATGAATAGCTGTATAAACTAAGTCTGGATCGTATTTTGCAATTTTTAAAATATTTTCTTCGTAATGATTAGATAAATCAAAATTTGTTAATCTACATTTTCCATCTTTTGTAAAGACAATAATTTGGTCTTCACCTTCAAATTCGCCTAAGTACAATCCACGTTCGCTATCATTAAGTCTAAAAATTTCTTCATCAAACCAAATTTTTCTGCCACCAAGTGTAGAAATTCCTTCTTCTTTCAAAGTAATTTTATGAATATCATGCTTAGAAAGTATATTTCCTCGAGCAGTACGTCCTTTTATTGCAATATCTTTAAAATCAATTTCAAAAGAAAGTTTTCTAATTTTTGGTTTTGGTTTTAAAAATACTTTTACCACTTCGGCTTCTCCATTTGGATTTGCAGAAAAATAAAGAATTCTCGAACCTTCAGCACCCTTTGTTAAATCATACTCTCTATCGCGAGTAACTCCTGTTACTGCAAAGCGTTTTATATAAGAAGTGGAAGTTTTTCCATCTCTATAAGCTACATTATAAATTGTTCGCTTATCGTTTCTAAAGAAGACATTTGCATATAAAATGTCTTTTCCGAAATATGCTTTTTCCGAAATTTTTGAGATGATATATTTTCCATCTCTTCTAATAACTATAATATCGTCAATATCAGAGCAATCGCAAACAAATTCATCTTTCTTAAGACCATAACCAACAAAACCTTCTTTATAATTCACATAAAGCTTTTCGTTCAACACTGCTACTTGTGCTGTATCAATAGTGTCAAAGTTTCTAATTTCAGTTTTGCGTTCGCGACCTTTGCCGTATTTTTCTTTAATACGTTTATAATAATCAATGGTGTATTGAGTAAGATGCTCAAGATTATATTGGATTTTTTTAATTTCTTCCAAAATATTCAACAAATCTTCTTCGGCTTTGTCGCTATTAAAACGCAAAATTCTCTTCATTTTTATTTCTAGCAACTGTAATAAATCGTCTCGCGTAATTTCGCGTATTAAGTTTAATTTATGTTCTATTGCTTTTGAATGAATAAAATCAATTGCTTGATCTGTTGACTTTGCATTTTCGTATTCTTTTTCTTTATAAATACGTTTTTCGATAAACCATTTTTCTAAAGAAAGCGAGTGCCATTCTTCTTCTAGTTCAGCTTTATGAATTAATAATTCTTGCTGAAGAAGTGTTCTTGTATCTTCAACCGAATGTTTTAAAATTTCGGAAACGCCCATAAACTGTGGTGCATCATCTTTAATAACACAGGCATATGTTGGAAGCGACATTTCGCACTGTGTAAATGCATATAAAGCATCAATAGTTTTATCGCTAGAAACTCCTGATGGTAAATGAATTACAATTTCTACAAACTCGGCTGTATTATCTTCGATTTTTCTAATTTGAATTTTTTTACTGTCGTTTGCAGAAATAATAGACTCAATCAGTTTAGTTGTTGTTGTTCCAAACGGAATTTCGCGAATAACTAATGTACGTCTATCTATTTTTTCAATTTTTGCACGCACTCTTGCTCGTCCACCTCTTAAACCATCATTATACTTGCTAAAATCTCCATATCCGCCTGTTGGGAAATCTGGAAAAATTTCAAATTCCTTATTTTCTAGATGTGCAATACTAGCATCAATAAGTTCTATAAAATTATGTGGTAAAATTTTTGAAACTAATCCTACTGCTATACCTTCCATTCCTTGAGCTAAAAGCAAAGGAAATTTTACTGGCAAAGTTACAGGTTCTTTATTCCTTCCATCGTATGACGATTTCCAAACTGTAGTTTTGGGATTAAAAACAACTTCAAGAGCAAATTTTGTTAATCTAGCTTCAATATATCTTGGTGCTGCGGCAGAGTCGCCTGTTAAAATATTTCCCCAGTTTCCTTGACAGTCGATTAAAAGATCTCTTTGTCCGAGTTGTACAAGGGCATCGCCTATAGAAGCATCTCCATGAGGATGATATTGCATTGTATGACCTACAATATTTGCAACTTTATTATATCTACCATCATCAAGTTGTTTCATGGCATGCATCAAACGTCTTTGAACAGGCTTAAATCCGTCATTTATATGAGGCACAGCACGTTCTAAGATTACGTAAGAAGCATAATCCAAAAAGTTATCTTTAAACATCTTTTGCAGACGAGTAACCTTTGGTTCTTCTTGTTCTACAACTTCAATTGGAACAAAATCCTCGTTATTTTCTTGATTATTGTTAGATATATTATTTTTTTCTTCACTCATGTTTTTTAAAAATCTCCCTTTTTATATATCTTCTTCTATTCTTAGATTGTTAATAATAAATTCCTGACGTTCAGGGGTATTTTTCCCCATATAAAACTCAAGTAAAGGCTGAATTTGGTCTGCTTTAGACAAGGTAACAGGTTCAAGCCTAATATCTTTACCTATAAAATTTTTAAATTCGTCAGGCGAAATTTCACCTAGCCCTTTAAAGCGGGTTATTTCAGGATTTTTAAGTTTTTTAATAGCCTCTTCTTTTTCTTTTTCGTCATAGCAGTAAATTGTTTCTTGCTTATTTCTTACTCTAAAAAGTGGAGTTTGCAAAATAAACAAATGCCCGTGTTTTAATAAATCTGGGAAAATTTGCAAGAAAAAAGTAGTAAGTAAAAGACGAATATGCAAGCCGTCAACATCAGCATCAGTTGCTATCACTACATTTCTATATCTTATATTTTCAATTCCTTCTTCTATGTTCAAGGCTGCTTGCAAAAGATTAAATTCTTCGTTTTGGTAAACCACTTTTTTAGTTTCACCATAAGAGTTTGCAGGTTTTCCTTTCAAGCTAAAAACAGCTTGAGTATTCACATCTCTTGATTTTGTGATAGAGCCACTTGCCGAATCGCCCTCGGTTAAGAAAATTGTTGTTTCGTAACGTCTTTCATCGTCTGAATTGTAGTGAATTCTACAATCTCTTAGTTTTTTATTATGCAGACTTACTTTTTTTGCTCTTTCTCTAGCTAATTTTTGAATACCTGCAATTGCTTTTCTATCTTTTTCTGAGGCAAGAATTTTCTTTTGAATTTCTTCAGCAATATCAAGGTTTTTATGAAGAAAGTCATCAACTTTTTTCATAAAGTCAAAAATATAATTTCTCACAGTAGGACCTTCGGGTCCCATATCTTTTGAGCCTAATTTTGTTTTTGTTTGCGACTCAAAAATAGGTTCTATAACTCTTATACTTACAGCTGCTACTATACTTTGTCTAATATCATTAGCATCAAAATCTTTTTTATAAAAGTCGCGAATAGTTTTCACAAAAGCTTCTCTAAAAGCTGCCAAGTGTGTACCTCCTTGAGTTGTATTTTGTCCATTTACGAAAGAGTAATATTCTTCGCTATATTGTGTGCCGTGAGTAAAAGCTATTTCTATATCGCCATTTTTCAAATGTACGATAGGATAAAGAGGTTCTTGATTTAGATTTTCGTTTAGTAAATCGAGTAAGCCATTTTTAGACTGAAAACGTTCTCCATTAAAATTTATTATTAAACCTGTGTTGAGATAAGTGTAATTTCTCAACATAGTTTCAATAAATTCTTGTATGTAATTATATTTTTCAAAAATTTCTGCATCTGGTGTAAATACTACCAAAGTGCCATTTGGTTCATCAGTATCGATAAGATCGGTTTCAGAAATTTTTATCCCTCTAGAAAATTCAGCAGATTTCTTTTTCCCTTCACGGTATGAAGTAACTTTAAAAAAAGAAGAAAGAGCATTCACAGCTTTAACTCCAACTCCATTAAGTCCAACAGACTTTTTGAAAACGCTAGAATCGTATTTCGCTCCTGTGTTCATTTTAGAAACCACATCTACAAGTTTTCCTTGAGGAATACCACGTCCATAGTCTCTCACAGAAAGGGTATAGTCTTCTAATTTAATATCTATATTTTTTCCAAAGCCCATAGCATACTCGTCAATAGAGTTGTCTATCACTTCTTTAAGCAAAATATAAATTCCATCATCTTTGGACTTTCCATCTCCTAATTTGCCTATATACATTCCTGGGCGTTTTCGGATATGTTCTTCCCAATCTAAAGTTTTGATACTATCTTCTGAATAATTCGCTACCATTTAACAGTCCTTTCCATAAGTGTACAAAAATAGCTTTAATATATTTATTTTTTCAAATTTTGCAAATTAAAATATTAACATTTTAAAGTTGATAAAAAAGATATGGTATTTCACACACACATTACAAACACTTAAAATACTAATGCAGTACTTTTAATTTATTAACAATTTATTCGTAGAACA
The DNA here is from genome assembly GCA_035406965.1 of Bacteroidales bacterium. Classification (GTDB taxonomy): domain Bacteria; phylum Bacteroidota; class Bacteroidia; order Bacteroidales; family ML635J-15; genus Bact-19. The sequence continues at coordinate 878 of DAONZU010000089.1, read as the reverse complement.
ATGATATAAGTGTAGGTGATATGAAACGTAAGAATTTCAGCATAAATTAGTTCAAGTTTTAATATCCTCACCACATTGTAAGCAAAAACGAAACTTATTTCGATAAAATTCGTATAACTTTATTTAAGAACTGTAATGAAAAATTTAAGTATCAAACATTTATTGATTTTGTTCTTGACTACAATGCTAATAGTTTGTTTAACAAGTTGTGAAGAAGACTTCGAGAATGCAAGCACACTCAAAAAGCTATATAAGACATACAAAAATGGTTCAATCTACGAATGTAAATACAATGACCAGACTGTTTATCGTGCAACATTAAACGTTTATGATGCAAATGTTGTTATTCACGATAAAAACGGAAAACAAATTGGAACTTGCAATTACGCTTGGGAACAATTTGACGTAATATGCACAAAACTAACAGACTGCGAAACTATTTACAGATGTAAAGACAATATTTGGGGATTTCCCGAAATTGATAAATATGGGCTTGGGAAGTAATGTACTAAATAATATTAATTAATAGGTCTAAAATTACTATGTTTTTTTAAATATGCTAGCTGTAGTTTTTTATGGATTAAAGCAAAAACGACAAAAAAGCCCATAAAATTCATTGTCATTTTATATGAACATAGCTATTGCATTTACTAACAAATTTTAATTTTCAACAAACTGTTGATAAAAAAACAGTAAAAAAATACTTGTATTATTAAATTTTTCATATAAATTTGCCCCCCTATTTAAAAGGGGCTCTTTAAATAGAATTTAAAATAGATAACCTCGATTGTTTAATTAAAATTTAAATTATCATCATAAAAAATGGCGTATAGGTCAAAAAGTAGGCTATTTTTGAGTTGATTTTGTCAATAGGTCAA
>DAONZU010000088.1:0-9501 GCA_035406965.1 Bacteroidales bacterium | reverse complement strand
AGTTAGTAGAGATGTTAGAAGCCGAGGGCTTACGAAGCAAGGTAATACTCTGTTGTGGAGGTCCACGTATTTCGCACGAGTTAGCTAAAGAGCTTGGCTACGATGCGGGCTTCGGCATGAACACTTATGCTGATGATGTGGCATCGTTTATTGCGCAGGAGTTTGTTAAGAGGAGGGGGTAGGAACGAAAAGTTTATAAAAGATAGAAAGGGGGCGGCTTGTGTTGGGGTACCCCTTTCGTTTTGTTAACGTGGAAAATGATTTTCAAGTTTTTTGAAATTTTGGGGTTAAATTATTTTGGGACATTCGTAAATTAACAAAATAAATCCAACTAATTCATTGTGAATTAGTTGGATTTTTTGTATCTTTAAAAAACACCCCGCTTTTGTGGCAAAACACTAAAAACGGGGGTAATAAATAATAAAATTCATGGCTAAGATACAAAGAATTTCTCATTTACAACAAAGATTAGGATTTACAGAATTTGATATTTATCAAAGCTATCGTGAAAGTTTTAATTCAAGCGAATTGGGTAAGCTCCATAGAACATTTCCATTTTCAGAGTTCTGCAAAAGTATAGGACTAAAAGAAGATAGGAACAGACGTGGACGTAAAAGCTATTTTTCTCCGGAAGGTAAAGTAGCTTTGATGATGCTAAAATCCTACACTAATTTTTCTGATGCGCAACTAATTGAGCATTTAAACGGTAATATTCATTATCAGCTGTTTTGTGGGATTTATATTCATCCACAATTTCCACTGACAAACCATAAGATAGTAAGCGATATCCGTGTTGAGATTGCAGAATTATTGAATATTGATTCTGCACAGCAAGTACTTGCAGAACACTGGAAACCCTATATGGAAAACTTACATGTGTGTATGGTTGATGCAACCTGCTATGAAACTCATATGCGTTTTCCTACTGATATAAAGTTGATGTGGGAGTGTGTTCATTGGCTAAACTTTCACATTATTGACATTTGCAAAGATCTTGGTATCCGTCGTCCACGTAACAAGTTTTCAGATGTAAGCAAAGCTTATCTTTCATATAGTAAAAAGCGAAAGAATAATGTAAAGCGTTCGAAGAAGAAAGCCATTACTCGTAGGTTGAAACAGCTTTTGGAAAAGCTCTTAGTACAGATGAACATTATACTCAAAGAGCACGGAAAACGATTGACTTTAACCAAGGATCTTCTTAGGCGTTTATCAACGATAGAAACTATACTGGTACAGCAGAAACAAATATTTGAAGGGAATAAAGTCTCTAATCGTATTGTAAGTTTAGACAAATCGTACATCCGTCCCATTGTCAGAGGTAAGGAGACTAAAGCTGTTGAGTTTGGTGCAAAATCAAATAACATTCAGATAGATGGTATATCATTTATAGAACATATCTCTTTTGATGCGTTTAATGAAGGTATACGTTTAAAACAGAGTATTTTTATGCATCAAAGACTTATAAGAATCAGGGTAAAATCATTAGCGGCAGATGCTATTTATGCAACAAATGAAAATCGCAAGTTTTGCACTCAAAATCGTATTTACACTTCGTTTGTACGTAAGGGTAAACCAGCAAAGGACGAAAAAGAGCGAAAACTTCTTAGAGAGGTATTAAGTCGTGAACGTGCGACACGATTGGAGGGAAGTTTTGGAACACAAAAACTTCATTATTCGCTTCTCAAAGTCAGGGCTCGCAAGCAGAAAACCGAGATACTTTGGATTTTCTTCGGTATCCACACTGCTAATGCAGTGAAGATGATTGAAAAAATGGAGAAGAAAATCCTGAAACAGTCAGCTTAACGATTAGTAAAAAATACAAATGAAGAGTTTTTTGAAACTCTTCTGAATTGTCGTATCTATTTGCTAAATTTTACGTCAAAAAAGCCTAAAAAAGCTAAAACAGTACAACAAAAAATAAAAATTTTTACAAAAACAGGAAAAGAAAGTTGTTTTGATACTTTTTTAAGTACAATCTAACGAAAGCAATTGGTTAAAATTGGAATTAAACGAATATCCCTATTTTGCAAGCTCTTTGACAAAGCATTGGATGAAGCGTTGGCTTTTGGACCTTAGCAATGTGCTTGCAAAATTGCGACTACATTAAACTCATTAATTCTAATTCAGAAGTATTTTTTTTGTGAGTGATCTCTTTAACTTTCATATCTGAAAGGATTAAAATTCTATTTGAGTATTTTATAATGTCATTTAAATTATGAGAAACAAGAAATAATATTCCATCTCTTGCCTGAATTTCTTTCTTAGCTAACCCAATAATACTCTCTGATACAAAAGGATCTAAAGATGCTGTAGGTTCATCCATTAATAGAATTGGCAAATCGTTTTCTAAAGCTAATAAAATTGACAATGCTTGCTTTTGTCCTCCGGATAAAAATCTTACTTGTTCGTCTATTTTGTCCTCAATACCCATATTTGCTTTTAAAAGTAAATCTTGACAATATGAGTAATTACTTTTTGAGTAATATTTTTTAAAGGGAGAACAATGTTTATTTTTAACTATACAAAAGTTCTCAAATACAGTCATTGTTGGAAAAAGATTAGAATCTACGTTCTGAGAAACTAAAGGAATAAATGACTGAGTAAAGATTTCTTCATTAGTATATATTTGAAAACTACCAGTTTCAGGAGAAATCACCCCTTTAAGAATATTTAATAGCGTTGTTTTTCCACTACCATTTTTCCCGACTAAACCGATAATATTGCCACTTTCAGCAGTTAAGGAAAGATTGTTTAACACTCTTAATTTCGAGTTAAATCCTGTTGGGTAAGAGAAACTAATATTTTCTAATTTAAGTGTTATCATTATCTAAATATTCCTATTTCCTATTTGACGATTAATTTTACCCGAATCCATTTTGATTTTCTCAATAAAGATGAAAATTATTGTAATTACAACAGTTGCTATTTTCATGTCCGTTGTTGGTAAGCCTAACTGTAATGTAATTGTTATAATTACTTGATAAATAATCATCCCAATTAAAGCAGAAATAAGCAACTGAAAAATATTTTGTGGCTTAACTATTGTTTCTCCAATAATAATAGATGCCAAACAAATAATTACCAAACCTGACCCCATTGTTATGTCAACAAATCCTTGATATTGAGAAATAATACAGCCTGCCAAGCCCACAATGCCATTAGAAATAGCTAGTCCTACATAGTTTAGTTGCTTAATATTTAGATTAATATTTTTTGCTGTTTCCTCAGAATCTCCTAATGCTCTAAGTCTTAATCCAAGATTTGATTTTAGAAAAACAAATAACAGAAAAAAGATAATTGATGATATAATAATTGAAATTAATAAATTATAATACTGACTATTAAGTGAATAATTAGAAATCCATAAAGAAGGATAATCCATCAAAGAAAGATTTGAAGTACCCATTATTCTTAGAGAAACAGAATATAATAACGTCATTGTTAAAATACCTGAAAGTAATTTAGATATTTTTAGGCGATTATGTAAGAATGCCGTCAATAAACCAAATGCGAAACCTATAATAAATGAAATTATTAAGGCAAGAACAATAGAGTTTGAAGTGTGAATAATTATTCCACCAATAGACGCACCAACTATAAAACTTCCATCTGGTGTTAAATCAGGAAAGCCTAAAACTCTAAAAGAAAAGATTACTGACAATGAAATTATTGAATATATAATCCCAATTGTAAGAGCAAAAATTATGATAGAAGCAATCATCTAAAAGTTGCTTTTTGCAGAAGCGAATCAGGAATACTAATTTTGAAATACTCCATAGCTTCCTTATTAATTATTAAATTTCCGGAACTACCCACTGCAATAGGAAGTTCAGATATATTTTTTCCTTCAAGAATTTGAACAACCAAATTCCCTGTCTCTCTTCCAAGGTCATAATAGTTGATTCCGTATGTTGCAATTCCACCCTTTTCAACACTTCCTTCATCGCCAACAAATATGGGGATGTGATTAATTCTTGCAACTTTTACAAATGCCTCCAATCCGGATAAAACAGTATTGTCGGCTGGAGCAAAGAATATATCACATTTACCAACTAATGAATTTGCTGCGGATAACATATCAGACGTTGAAAAAACAGGTGCTTCAACTAATGTAAAATTAAATTTTTTCACAACTTCCCTTATTTTTTTCATGGAAGCTTCCGTGTTTGATTCACTTGGATTTAATAAAACTCCTATTTTTTTTGCATTAGGTAATATCTGTCTTAAAAAAGAAAATTGGAAATCATATGGCCATTCATCACTTGAACCTGTTATGTTTGCCTCTGGTTTGTTTAGCGATTTTACTAATTTCGCACTTACTGGGTCAGTAACTGCTCCAAATACAATAGGTGTTTTATTGGTTACTTTCTGGCAAGCTTGTGCCGATGGCGTTGCTAATGCCAACATTACATTAGGATTTTGTAATGATTGTTGTTTGGCAATTTGTGAAGCTATTGTTGCGTTACCATTCGCAACTTGAACTTCAAATTTTACAGTTTTATCATTCTTGTCAGCCCATTCATTTACTACATCAGTAACCCCTTTATAGGTTTTTTCTAGATTAGGATGATATACATATTGATTTACTGTTATCAATATGTGTTTATTCTGTTTTTGCTTAGTTATTATAAAAACTAATGCTATTGCAATTAATACTGCAATTATAATTCCGGTTTTTTTAAATTTTGAGTTCATAATTTCTATGTATTATAGTTTTTCAATAAAATTTTTAGCGTCATTAATGTTTTCAATGAAATCTGAGTAAATTACACTTCCTGTATATTTTTTTGTAGTTTGATCAATTTGAGAAGAATTATTTATTAGGTTTTCATAACAATCAATATATTTTTCAACTGTTTTGATATTAGCTGCATAATCAGAATCAAAAGCTGTTATGCAATTTTGATTAGATCCATAAGCTTTTTGAGCAAATACTGTTGTTTTATTCCTTCTTTGAGATATGGCAAAATCGTAAAATTGATTTAAATTATAATCATTAAACACATCATCAATAGAATTTGTCCACACAATAAACTTAAGTTTCGATTTAAGTAATTTTTTGTCATTGAGATTATCTTTATTTTTGGGATTAATAAAATCCTTAATTCTCGATTTAAGTGGTTTGTTATACTGAGTTTTATTAAGATTAATAAACTCCTCAAGTTCAGATGCTTTGTGTCGTAGTTCATCAGCCAAAACACCCTTTTCCAAAATAAGTATTCTACATGCCTCAATTGGCTTTTTACGTTTATATGAATCTCGTAAATTTTTATAATATTGATCATCTGTATTAATTATTTCTGATGGTTTTCTTGTTTCTGTAGTCAAATATTTGCATTTGTCTTGAATCAAGTTTTTTGCTATTGATGTAATTCTATTCCTTCTTTGAATTTCTATTTTTTCTTTTATTGGAATGTTCATAGGACAGCTATTTGGACAACTTATACATGTAGTTTCAAGTTCCGATAATTCAATTGACTCAAGTTCCCATAAAATGCTGTTAATGTTTTTACTTGAAAGCAAAGAAGCATATTTGTTCGTAATGTCTTCTGCGCTTCTTTCTACATCTTGCATACAAGAGTATTTTAGTTGTTCTGAATTAATGGTATGAATCATATCAGCCAATCTTTTCATAGGCTTTTTTGAGAAATAATACAATTGAATGCTTGAAACAGTAAATGTTGGAAGTAGAATTGTCAGAAAAATCTCTTTTATTTTTGGAAAACATTTCAAAAAAACTTTTATTATTATATAATCTTTTTTCAAAAAATTGTTAATTGTATCAATGTTAATCAAATCAAAATTATACGCCAAATAACAGATAATAGTGATAATAAATGTAATAACAGCCATGTATTTTTTTAAAAATTTCATCATAATAACAAGATATTATTGTATGGATATGTTTTAGACTTTAAAAAACAGGTAAATTAATAATTAGTAAACTAACTCATATGATTTTCTTTGACTACATTAATAAATTTACCTAATTCAACATCTCCTTTAATTGCTTCAGAATAATAAACCTCACCCACTTTTTTATTGGGATATTTATTACAGCTATTAATTAATTTAGTGTAACTGTTATAATAATTTTCAGTAATTTTCTTATTTGTGGCTTTTTCTGAATCGTACAATGTTGTAATTTTTTCCTTTTGTGCAAATACAGTAATACTTTTATTTTTCTTTGAAATCGCAAAATCAAAAAAATCATTTATTTCACTGTCTCTAAAAACTTCATCAATGCTATTATTATAAGATATTATATGAAGAATTGTACTTTTAGTGTTTTTGTTATCGTATTTTTCATTATTCCATTTTATGAATTTCAAAAGAGCATCATTGTGATTTTCATATTCGTCAATTAAAACGCTTGTTTTAAGAATAAGAATTCTACGAGATTCTTTAGGTTCATATTTCTTTAAAAACTCTAACTGATCTTCTCTAAACCCATAGTCTAAAGAAGCAATTTCTGAAGGTTTGTGAGTTTCGGTTGTGTAATATTTTGTGTTTGAGCACAGTATTCCTTTTTCATGAATCAGGCTATTTGCTATAGACGTAATCCTGTTTCTTCTGAATTTTTTAACTTTTTCGTTAATTAAGTCCATTGTCATACCATTAATTTCTAACTCAGCCAATTCTAATTGTTCTAATTCCCATAAAACATTTTTAGATCTTTCTCCTGTTAGTAATGTTGAAAATTTATCGGAAATTTTAGAGATGCTATCATTAATAAAATTATAACCGGCATTTTTGATCTTTGACGATTGAATTGGCTCTATAGTTTTATCTATATCAATCTTTCTAAACTTAATTATGAATCTAACTAGGCTATATAATACTACTACAAGTGTTGGCAACACAATAGTAATTAAAACTTCAACAATAGCCCTATAACATTCATCTCCGAGAAAATTATATAAACCTGTGAAATTGGTTTTTGAAACATAAAGTGCATAAATAACACTTGTAACAATTAATGATATTACAGGCCAATGAAAAAACTTTTTATACATAATTATTTGGTTTTATAAGGACAATTTCCATCGTAATTAATTCTAAACCACCTTAAATATGATTCACTTTTCCATATTTTACTCAAATCCGAATTTGTTTTTGTATCTCCAATCTCTTTGCTGATTAATTTACCATTAATCAATTTGTGTCTTGCAGGACAATGCCAAATTTTACCAACATTATCAATTTGAATACCTAATCCTTGAATACAAGGAAGTCCGCTTATATATGCTTCAGGAGAAATAGTTGGGAAATTATTCTGCTTATCATAATCAAGTATTTTTTTTCTGATTAAAGAATAATCTTCACTTGAAATTGGCTCAAAAAGTTTTTTACTGGAAATATCTTCTAAAAGATAGTCACCTTGAAAAACCGCATCCTTTGTCCTTCCTGTAGGCATGTAATTACCTGCTATGAATGTGATATTGTTCTCCCGACAAAACTTAAAGATATTATAAACTTCATCAATATTTGCTTTCATTAAAAGCGTATTTATTCCTAATCTTGATGGTTTGTCAGAATTAAAGCCATTTGATATGAGTTTACTTAATGCTTTATCTCTATAATTTGAATAACCCTCTTTGCCAACAAGAATATCCTGTAAGTCATTTTTGAAAGAATTTACTTTTATAACAATTGATGCTTTTATTTCATTTAAAAAATCAATTAACTTATCCGATTTGGCTATTTTAATTCCATTAGTAGCAACCAGTACATTTATATTAAGGCTTTTAATATACCCTGCTATTTTATAAAAGTTTTCATCAACCGTAGGTTCACCTGCACCAACAATATTTATTGTTTTTGCTCCGGCATCATTTAATTTGTCAATAATATTAATATAGTCGAAATATCCTAGTTCATTATTATTTTTTATCTTTTTTAATGAACCAATTTTTTCAACATAACAATAAGGACAATTAAGGTTGCACAAATTTGACAAATCAATTGAAGGGTTTAATATTCTTTTCCCAATAATTGCTTCTCGAATATCCTTGCCCTTAAATGTCCAAGCATCTATAGTTGTACTAGGACATAAAATATTTTCCAATTCAACATCGGAATAATTTAAAATTTCATTACTTATCATCTTTTTTTCTACATTTAACACAAACGAATGGAATGTCAAAAGAAATAAAACTATTTTGAAATTGACTATCTAATTCGTTTTTTATCATTTTAAAAACTTGTGCTCTATGTTCTGGACTTACAATTTTTAACCATTCTGGCAAAAAATATTTCTTAATCCAATAATGATTAAAAAAGGTTGAACTGTCAGCAAAACTCATATTAAAACTATTTTCTACAATCTTAATTATAGAAAAATTTGAATTTTGCAAATATTTTTTCATTAGAGATAACTCTGGTCTTTTATCTTGAATATGAAGGTCAACATCTTCAATCTCATTGTATAAACAGAGAGAAAGTAGCACGTTCTTAAAAATATTATAAAATTGAATTAAACTATCTTTCAAATTAAAAGTAAAAATAAAGTCAGATTTTGGTTTTATCACTCTATAACATTCATTAATTGCCAACTCTTTGTTTTCAACATTATTTATACCGTTATTTGAAACAATCAAATCAAAAGTTTCATCTAAAAAAGGGAGTTTTTCTGCATTTGCACTTAAAATTTTTACATTTTCAATATTATTTGATAAAATAAACTCATTCAATCTTTTTATGGATACATCATTCACATCAATCCCATATATTACAGATTTTTTGTCAAATCTTTGCGATAATTCAAATGAGGGAAATCCATCACCAACCCCAATATCAAGAATAGTTTTGCAACCAGAATAATCAATATGTCTTAATAATTCTAATCCAAAAGGAGCAGACCATAAAGGCAAATTAAAAATATTAGCATGTATCTGTTTGTCAATTGTCATATTGTAAATAAAATTGTAAAAATAGTGATTTTTTCATTGGCAATGTGTGTAATGTGGGTAGACAATTGTTTTAAATATTAAGCGATGGGTAAAAAACATTAGGTTGGCATGAGTGTCGGCGTTCTGATTTTGTCAACATTTCGTTTTTCTGTCCTTTTACAATGGTTTACTGTTCATTTTATAACTATCGCTTTATTTTACGCTTGGTGGTAGCATATAATTCACGAAGCGAATATACAACATTCACAAATGTAAAACTTATAACATCTGTATCTTATTTTTCGTTGTTTTTATAAGTTTTTTATAAATCAGTGAAATATAACAATAAATCCGATTAAAATATTTGCATTTATGACTGTTTTATTGCTTTTTCAAAAAATCACTTTTTCATCACCAAAAATTTACAGTTTATTTTCTATAATCCTGTCCGACAATTTAGGTAGCTAACACAAACCAACAACTCCGTTTACTATAATTCCCAAAACACCCTTGCTTTTCAACCGTAAATTCGTATATTTGCCGAATTTTTGATATAAGCATATACAATTCTCATGACAAGGAAATACAAAGAGTACAAAGGACTTGACCT
>DAONZU010000087.1:7788-9718 GCA_035406965.1 Bacteroidales bacterium | reverse complement strand
TACCTCAAGAAAAGGCATCTCGTCCAGAATGTTTTAATTGCATCAGATGTGGACGTTGCGTTACTGTTTGTCCTATGGGATTAGAACCATATTTACTAAAAAACATGGCTGCAGTTTCAATGTTTGAAGAATTACAAAAAGAAAGAGTTTTAGATTGTATAGAATGTGGTTCGTGTGCATATACTTGTCCAGCAGGACAACCTCTCCTTGATTATATAAGACTTGGAAAGTCAAATTTAAATAAAATTTTAAGAGCAAAAAAATCATAAAAATGGCTATAAATAGATTAACAGTTTCGATGTCTCCTCATGCTCACGGAAAAGATTCCGTTAGAAAAATCATGTATGGAGTAATTATTGCAATGATTCCGGCTTTATTAGTGTCGGTTTATTATTTCGGACTTGATGCAATTAGAGTAAGCTTAATTGCTGTAGCTTCTTGTGTGTTTTTTGAATGGGCGATACAAAAATTATTTTTTAAAGCTAAAAAAACAACAATTACAGACGGCTCAGCAATTATAACTGGAATGCTTTTAGCGTTCAATCTTCCATCAAATCTTCCTTGGTATATTATTGTAATAGGTGCTTTAGTAGCTATTGGCATAGCAAAAATGACTTTTGGAGGCTTAGGTAATAATCCATTTAATCCTGCATTGGTTGGACGTGTATTTTTATTAATTTCTTTCCCAGTAGAAATGACTTCATGGCCCAAAGTTAGTGTTTTAAACTTTGCAATGACAGATGCAGAAACTGGGGCTACTCCCTTAGCAATAGTTAAAGAAGGTCTTAAAAACGGAGAAAGTTTTCAAAGCATAATTGATGGTATGCCACATTTTTACGCAGATGCGTTTATGGGAAATGTTGGTGGCTCGCTTGGTGAAGTTTCAGCTCTAGCACTTCTGATTGGAGGCTTGTTTATGCTATTTAGAAAAATTATTACTTGGCATATACCAGTAGCAGTTTTAGGGTCAGCTGCAATATTTTCAGCTATTCTTCATGGAGTTGATCCAGTTAATTACGCCGACCCAGCTTTCCACCTTTTAACTGGTGGTATGATGCTAGGAGCAATTTTTATGGCAACAGATATGGTTACATCACCTATGACAAAAAAAGGAATGTTATTGTTTGGAGTTGGAATAGGAGTATTGACAATAGTTATTAGAACTTGGGGTGCATATCCCGAAGGAATGTCTTTCGCTATTTTAATAATGAATGCATTCGTTCCATTAATTAATAAAGGTTTTAAACCAAAACGTTTTGGTGAAACAATTAAAAAAGCATAATTATGGCAAAAAAAGATAGTTTCGTAAATATGGTAGTAACGCTGTTCGTAATAACAGCGATACCAGCTGTGCTTTTAGGTTTTGTTTATAAATTTACAAAAGAACCTATTGAACAAGCTAAAAAAATAAAACTAAGCAATAGCATAGATTTAGTTGTGCCAGGAGCGAGTACAGCAGAAATCAATCAATTTAGCGTAATGCCCGAAACGGGCAAAGATTCATTAACTTTCTACGAAGTTGTTAGTGAAAATAAAATAATTGGAACTGCTGTACAAACATATTCCGACAACGCTTTTGGAGGACGAATTACAATTATGGTTGGCTTCAAACCTGATGGTACTATTATTGACAATGACGTTTTAGAACATTCCGAAACACCAGGACTTGGCGACAAAGCTTCAAAATCAAAATCTGATTGGAATTCTCAATTTAAAGATAAAAATCCAAAAGAATTTAATATAAATCTTAAAAAAGATGGTGGAGAAGTTGATGCGATAACTGCTGCAACAATCTCTTCACGAGCTTATATTGATGCTCTACAAAGAGCTTATGATGCTTTTATAAAATATTATACTAACTCATCTGATATTGAAGAAAGCCTAACAATAGAAGAAATTGATGAGCAAATAGAACAAAAAACTGAGTTAG
>DAONZU010000087.1:0-7688 GCA_035406965.1 Bacteroidales bacterium | reverse complement strand
CAGAGAAAGGAGGAGTAGAATAATGAATCAATGGAAAAATTTTACCAAAGGATTAATTAGAGAAAATCCTATTTTAGTTCTAATACTTGGAACCTGTCCAACTTTAGCAACCACATCATCAGCAATAAATGGAGTTTCAATGGGTTTAGCAACAACTTTCGTACTTGTAGGCTCAAACGTTGTAATTTCTTTAATCGCAAACATGATCCCTTCAAAAGTAAGGATACCTGCTTACATTGTTGTTATTGCATCATTTGTTACAATAATAGATTTAGCAATGCAAGCTTATGTTCCTGCTATTTACGAAACATTAGGCTTATTTATTCCTCTTATTGTTGTAAACTGTATTGTGCTTGGTAGAGCCGAAGCTTTTGCCAGCAAAAACACAGTTGTTTCATCACTTTTTGATGGCTTAGGCATGGGATTAGGTTTTGCTTTAGCTCTAGGAATTTTAGGTGCTATTCGTGAAATACTTGGTGCCGGTCAAATATTTGGAATTGAATTAATGAATCAAGGGGCTTTAGTTTTTGTGTTAGCTCCAGGTGCTTTTATTGCATTAGGTTATTTAATTGCTTTAGTTAATAAAATTAAAAAATAAAAATTATGGAATACATTTTAATAATAATATCTGCGATACTCGTAAATAACGTTGTTCTTGCCCAATTTTTGGGAGTATGTCCATTTCTTGGAGTTTCTAATAAAGTTTCTACTTCTTTAGGAATGGCTGGTGCAGTTACTTTTGTAATAGTTCTAGCAACAATGGTAACTTTTCTATTATATCAATACATATTAGTACCGCTAAACATTACTTATCTGCAAACAATTTCTTTTATTTTAGTAATTGCTTCATTAGTACAAATGGTTGAAATTATTCTTAAAAAAATAAGCCCCCCACTCTATCAAGCTCTTGGAATATTTTTACCTCTAATCACAACAAACTGTGCTGTACTTGGCGTTGCAATTCTAGTTATTCAAAAAGATTTTAACTTGTTGCAAGGTGTGGTTTATGGAGCATCTATTTCTATAGGCTTCGGACTTGCTCTAGTAATTTTAGCAGGTATTCGCGAGCAACTAGATAAGTTAAATATTCCTAAAGGTATGAAAGGTGTGCCTATTGCACTTGTTACTGCAGGAATATTAGCTCTTGCATTTATGGGTTTTACAGGAATTGTATAAATATTTTTTAATTTTATATTTTGAGGCAAAATCACTGCCTCTTTTTTTGTTATGGATAAAAGACTTAGCGAATTTAAAAGGCTTCTTGATATAATGGACAAATTAAGAAAGGAATGTCCTTGGGACAGCAAGCAAACCAACGAAAGCCTTAGAACTTTAACTATAGAAGAAGTTTACGAACTCGCAGAAGCCGTCTCAAAAGAAAATGATACCGAAATAAAAAAAGAATTAGGAGATATTTTATTACATATTGTTTTTTATGCCAAAATTGGCGAAGAAAAAGGAAGTTTTGATATTTACGATGTAATAAAAAACATTAACAACAAATTAGAATTTAGACACCCACATATTTTTGGAGATGTAAAGGTAGCAACGGCAAAAGATGTTGAAGAAAACTGGGAAAGATTAAAACTAAAAGAAGGTAAGAAAAAAACTGTTTTAGGTGGAATACCAAATTCTTTACCAGCAATGATTAAAGCTCACAGAATTCAAGATAAAGCTAGAGGCGTTGGTTTTGACTGGACACATAAAGAACAAGTATGGGATAAAGTAAAAGAAGAATATTTTGAAATGATTGAAGAATTAAAAAATAATAATCCTGAAAAATTTGAAGAAGAATTTGGCGACTTTCTTTTTTCAATAATAAATGCTGCACGTCTTTATGATGTAAATCCCGAAAATGCTCTAGAAAAAACAAATAAAAAATTTATAAAAAGATTTAATTATTTAGAACAAAAAACCATAGCTCAAGGCAAAGACTTAAAAAACATGACTTTGGACGAAATGAACGAAATTTGGGAAGAGAGTAAAGCTATTAATTAATAGGAATGAGCATTTTTCTCATAATAACTTTTATTGTATTTTGCATTTCTACAAGTGTTCAATTATTTTATTATCTATATTTATTTCCAAGTATAATTTTCAAACCAGAAAAACAATCCATTTCTACTAACGACGAGCCAGTAAGCATAATTATTGCAGCAAAAAACGAAGCTGAAAACTTAGAAAAAAATCTTCCAAAAATTTTAAATCAAAACTTTAACGAATTTGAAATTATTATCGTTTTAGACCAATGTACTGACAATTCTTTAGAAATTTTAGAGAAATTTCAAGCAGAAAATAAAAATTTAAAAATTCTTAAAACTCAAACTCCAAATATTGGTAAAAAACATGCTCTAAGCTTAGGAATTAAAAATGCAAAACACGAAAAATTAATATTTATCGATGCTGATTGCTATCCTGCACATAACAACTGGCTAAAACACATTTGCTCAAAATTTTCGGCAAACAAAAAAATTGTTTTAGGTTTAGGAATGTTTGAACCTGAAAACAATTTATTAAACGCTTTTATTCGCTATGATGCTCAACTAATTGCACTAACATATATGTCTTCTGCTAAAAAACTAAAACCATATATGGGAGTTGGGCGAAATCTTGCTTATTCTAAAAAATTATGGATAGAAAATTCAGGTTTCGAAAGCCATTTAGACATTGCAAGTGGCGATGATGATTTATTTATTATTGAAGTCGCAACAAAACAAAATACAGAAATATGCACTCATCACGAAAGTATAAGTTTGTCTAAAACTAAGGAAACTTATAAAGCGTTTGTCAAGCAAAAAACGCGACATTTAAGCACTTCTAAAAAATATAACTTGTACGAAAAACTCATATCAAGTTCTGAAATAATTAGCAGATTTTTATTTTTAACATCTTCAATAATTTTACTCTCAAACAATGCTTTTCTTTTAATTACAAGCATTTTTTTGACATTAAGAATATTAATAATCACTTTTATTTTAAAAAAATTTAGCCTAAAAATAAAAAATAAATTACTAATTTTTTATATCATAATTTTTGATAACTTTGCATTAATTTTTTATTTACAAGTTTTAATTAAAAAAACATTTTTTAAAGCAGAAAATAATCAATGGTAGAACGCAGTAATTTTTCAGCAAAAGCCAGCAAAGATTTAGAAATTGTTGAGCAAGCTTTATTAGGTAACGAAAAAGCCTATGCTCAATTATTAGATCGCTATCAAGATCCAATTTATTTTTTACTTTTAAAAAAAATTGGAAACGAAAATGATGCAGAAGATTTAACTATGGAAACTTTTGCAAAAGCATTTAATAATCTTGATAAATACACACCCGACTATGCTTTTAGTACATGGCTATTTAGAATTGCTATTAATAATTGTATCGATTTTGTTAGAAAAGTAAAAGTTAGACCGCAATCAATTGATACTACTGCCGAATACCAAGACGCTGATAACCCGAATTTTACATCTCCAAATCTTAATCCTGAAGATTTATTGATTAAAAAACAAAAATCAAAAGACTTAAAAAGTATAATACTAACTCTAAAGCCAAGATATGCAACATTAATAGATTTAAGATATTACCAAGAACTTACTTACGAAGAAATTGCACAAGAACTACATTTACCAATAGGTACAGTAAAAGCACAATTATATAGAGCAAGGGAATTATTAGCCCCACTCTTGACAAACAAATATAAATAATGCAAGAAGCTTTATTAAAATATTTTCCAAAAATTAGCCAAGAACAACTAAAACAATTTGAACAATTAGAAAAAATTTTTCCTGAATGGAATAATAAAATTAATTGTATTAGCAGAAAAGACATAGACAACTTATTTGTAAATCACATTTTACATTCACTCTCAATAGCTTTAAAGTTTAGATTTGATAAAACTCACATTATTGCTGACATTGGCACTGGTGGAGGTTTTCCTGGAATACCACTTGCAATTATGTTTCCCCAAACAAAATTCGATTTAATTGACAGCATTGCTAAAAAAATAAGTGTTGTATCTGCTATTAAAGACCAACTTGATTTGCAAAATGTAAATACCATCAATGCAAGAGCCGAAACACTAAAACCAAAATATGATTTTGTTGTAAGTAGAGCTGTAACTGCTTTTCCAAAGTTTTATAATATCGCAAAAAACATAATTTTAAGCAAAACTGAACATAACAAACAAGGAATTATTTATTTAAAAGGTGGTAATTTTGATGAAGAACTAAAAGATTTTAAAAATTTCCAAATTTACGACATCTCCGAACTATTTGACTATGAATACTTTGAAACAAAAAAAATAATTTATTTACCAATTAATCAAAAAAATCAACAAAAATTTTTGAATAAAAAATAAAAATACTATTTTTGCAGTCCATAAAAATTTATTGATAACGTTTTAAAAAGATATAAAAATGAAAAGGACATTTCAACCTTCAAACAGAAAAAGAAAAAACAAACACGGTTTCAGAGAAAGAATGGCAACAGTTGGTGGTCGTAAAGTATTAGCTGCCAGAAGAGCAAAAGGTAGAAAAAAACTAACAGTTTCTGACGAACCTCGTCATAAACAATAGATTTTTATTAATAATATTAAAAAAAACTGCTTTATTACCTAATTTTAATAAAGCAGTTTTTTTTATAAACAACAAAATTTTAAATTTCCCCAACACATAAGCCATTGATTTTAAGACACATAGAGAATAAATTCTCAAAAAACATTAAATTTATCCACAAATTGTATTTTTTACAAAAAAGTTAGTATCTTTGTACTGACAATTTTAATGTTTAACTAAACTTAATTTGATTTATGAAACACGTAACAATTTTTATTTGTGCAATATTCCTTGCTACAGGACTATTCGCACAAGAGGTTGACATGAAATCAAAACGTGGCGAAAACATTTTGCCAAAAGCAGGCGAATTTGCTCTTGGTATAGATGCTACGCCTGTACTTAGATATTTTGGAAACCTCTTTAACGGAACAGTTGGAAATACTGGAGCTGGAACTTTCAACTTTATTCCAACTATTAACAACACTGCATTTACAATCTATGGCAAGTACTACCTAGACGACCAAGTAGCCATTAGAGGATCGGTAAGACTTGGACACACAAATCTCTATGATAGAGAATTTGTTACCAAGAACATGACAATTCCAAATCCTGAAGCTAAAGTTACTGACGTAATGCACACTAACGCTACTAATGTTGTTATTGGTGGTGATTACTTAATGTATCGTGGTAAAGGTAGAGTACAAGGATACTATGGCGGAGGTGCTTTCTTTAACTACAACTCAAGAAATGTTAACTACAAGTATGGTAACGAAATGACTGCTGAATTTACAACTCCTTCATTTTACGACTTTACTGCTGATGCCGAAGTTGCAGGAAGTCAACGTATTCTTTCCATACATAACAATGACGATTTAGGATTTTCTTTACGTGGCGTTGTTGGTGTTGAATATTTCTTCGCTCCTAAAATTTCTATTGGTGGAGAAATGGGATTAGGATTTAACATTTCTAAAGAAGGTGGTTTTGTAACTACAGAAACATGGACTGGAACAGGACGTGAAGTAAAAACTGAAGAAATTGCTGTTGATAGTTTTGTGGGAGTTGACACTTTCACAAGTGGTTCACTATTTATTATGTTCCATTTTTAATTTAAAAAATAATTTAGTATTAATTTAAAAAATTTATAATTATGAAAAATATATTATCGATAATTTTAGTAGCAGCTTTAGGTTCTTTAATTGCTTTTACTAGCTGCAAGAAAAAAGATACTTACGAAGAAGTAGAGTTAAAAACTGTTGTAGTTTCTGGAACTGTTTATGCCGACCTTGACGCAACAAATATTGGTCTTGAAAAAGTTGGTTCTGGCACAAAAATTATTTTCCGCATTGACTCAAGAGATTTAGTACAAGCTCCTGTTGGTACTCATGCTTACGAAATCTTACAATATGAAACTACTACTAAAGACGAAGGTAAATATGAAATTTCTTTACCAACTGTAAAATTTAATAATGTAGCTGTTGACATAATTCCTGTGGATTTTGAAAAAGCTCAAAAAACAGGTGCTGATACATACAAAACAACAGTATTCAATGGAAATCCTGTTACAATCACTACTTCAGAAGGTGAAAGATATTACCAAGATTTAACCTACTTCTAGTAGATAAATAAAAACATATTATAAAAAATGCTCTCATATAAGAGGGCATTTTTTATTTAAAAAATGTTTTATAAGTGCCTAACTACTACGCTCATTGCTCTCGCTCATTTCGGCTACGCTCAATGAGCGAGAGCAATGAGCGAGCGAGTAGTGTTGTATTGGTTAAGTTTACGGTAGTTTAGTGGAGCCAAAACACCGTAAATGCAATCACTATCAAATCAGTTAAAATATAAAAAACCATGACAGAAGAATTTTTACATTATATTTTTAAAAACCGACTTTGGGACAAAGACCATGAATATACAACCCAAGGCGATGTTTTAGAAATAATCAGTCCTGGAGTACATAATACCGATTCTGGTCCTGATTTTTTTAATGCGAAAATTAAAATTAACGACAAAATTTGGGTTGGAAATGTAGAAATTCATATAAATGCATCAGATTGGTTTAAACACAAACACGATAAAGACTTAGCTTACGGAAATGTAATTTTACATATAGTTTTTAATGCCGACAAAGCTGTTTTTCTTAAAGATAAAAGTGAAATTCCTTGCTGGGAAATAAAATTTCCACATATAATTTATAATAAATATGCTGAACTCAAAAATTTAGAAAAAGCTATTCCCTGTTCAGACTATTTAGAATTAGTTGATGAAAGTATAAAAAATTTCTGCTTAGAAAGAATGGCGATAGAAAGACTTGAAAACAAAATTAAGCATTTAGAAAACCTCGCAGCAAAAACAAATAACAATTTTGAAGAGATTTTTTATACTAGCTTAGCTCGCAGTTTTGGCTTTGGAGTTAATTCAGATGCTTTTGAAAGTTT
This sequence comes from Bacteroidales bacterium, assembly GCA_035406965.1. Classification (GTDB taxonomy): domain Bacteria; phylum Bacteroidota; class Bacteroidia; order Bacteroidales; family ML635J-15; genus Bact-19. Next base: position 698 of record DAONZU010000087.1, on the reverse strand, counting down.
AGCTTTTTCACTACCTATTAATGTCCTACTAAAATATAATGATGATTACCTTAAAATGGAAGCCCTTCTCTTTGGACAATCAGGATTATTGCCAGAAAGTTCGGATTTTCCATTTGTGCAAAAATTAATCTCTGAATACAATCATCTTTCAAAAATTCATAATTTAAAAGCAATAAGTCCTGTAGAGTGGAAAAAATCAAAAATGCGACCTGCAAATTTTCCACATATCAGAATAGCACAATTTGCAAGTTTAATTCCAATATTTAAAGACTTAGTTTATAATATTACAAATTTAGACTTATGCAAAAACACTTCAAACTTACTAAAACCAAATGTTTCTGATTTCTGGAAAGACCATTATAATTTTGATAGAGAAACGAATAAAACAAATTCAAATTTTAGCAAAACTGCCCAAGATATTATCAGCATAAATACTTTAATTCCATTTGCATTTTTTTATTTTAGTAAATATTCATGCGAAAACATTGAAGATAAAGTAATAGACTGGCTCCAAAACATAAAACCCGAAAACAACAAAGAAACTAGAGAATGGGAAAAAGTTGGTTTTTCAAACAAAAACTCACTTGATTCTCAAGCACTTTTGCACTTAAAACGAGAATATTGCAATTTGCACAATTGCCACAAATGTGCTATAGGTTTAGAAATTATGAAACAATTAAGTCAACTATAAAATAGAC
>DAONZU010000086.1:0-9774 GCA_035406965.1 Bacteroidales bacterium | reverse complement strand
GTAAAAATACTTATTTTTTGTTTAGAATAGAAATAATATTTTGTTTGACTAATCTTTTGTCTAAATTTGTTAACTTTGGAAAATAAAAAAAATGTGTTTATGAACTTAGAAACTATTATAAATTCGGCTTGGGAAGATAGAGCTTTGTTAGCAAAACCTGAAGTGGAATCGGCTATAAATGAGACAATTAGCCAGTTGGATTCCGGAAAGTTGAGAGTTGCTCAGCCTGTTTCGGCTCACGAATGGAAAGTTAACGATTGGGTAAAAAAGGCAGTAATTATGTATTTCCAAATTAGAAAAATGGAAAAAACAGAACTTGGCATTTTTGAATATCATGATAAAATTCCATTGAAAAAAAATTACGACAAACTTGGAGTCCGTGTTGTGCCACATGCTATTGCTCGCTATGGTTCTTATTTGGCAAAAGGAGTAATAATGATGCCTTCTTATGTAAACATTGGTGCTTATGTAGATGAGGGAACAATGGTTGACACTTGGGCAACTGTTGGGTCTTGTGCTCAAATTGGAAAAAATGTGCATATATCAGGCGGAGTAGGAATTGGCGGAGTTTTAGAACCCGTACAAGCTACACCAGTTATTATTGGCGACAATTGCTTTATAGGCTCGCGTTGCATTGTGGTAGAAGGCGTAAGATTAGAAAATGAAGTAGTTTTAGGAGCAAATGTGGTAATAACAGGCTCAACAAAAATTTTAGATGTTTCAGGAAAAGATGTGGTAGAGTACAAAGCTTTTGTTCCAGAAAGATCTATAGTTATTCCAGGAAATATAACTAAAAAGTTCCCTGCAGGAGAGTTTAGTGTGCCTGTAGCTTTGATAATAGGAAAACGAAAAGATTCAACAGATAAAAAAACTTCGCTAAACGATGCATTAAGAGAACATGCTGTGTCGGTTTAGGAAAATAATAAGTGAATTATGAAAATAGCTTTTGACGCAAAACGAGCTTTTTCAAATAAAAGTGGTTTAGGAAATTATAGTCGCAATATTATTCGTGCCTTGCATGAGTATTATCCGCAAAATTCCTATTATTTATTTTCTCCAAATCCCGAAACCGATTTGTTAGAAGAAAAATATAGGACAAATACTATTAGTCCAAAAACTAAAATTTCAATTTTAAAATCTTATTGGCGAAGTTTTAAAATGGGAAAAGATATTGCAGAAATAAATCCAGATATTTATCATGGATTAAGCAACGAACTTCCTAAAAATATTGCTAAAACAAAAGCTAAAAAAATTGTTACAATTCACGATTTAATTTTTTTGAAATTACCACATCTTTATAAATGTGTGGATAGAAAAATTTATTATAAAAAATTTAAATTTGCTTGTGATAATGCCGATAAAATCATTGCTACAAGTATTCAAACGAAAAATGATATAATTGAAGAATTTAAAATAAATCCCGAAAAAATAGAAGTAGTTTATCAATCTTGTAATTTAGATTTTTCGCAAAAATATTCTGAAAAAGATTTTGATAGAATACGAAAAAAATATAATTTGCCCGAAAAATATATTTTAACTGTAGGCACAATTGAAGAAAGAAAAAATGCCTTGCAAGTATTGAAAGCTATTTTTTATTTTAACCTTGATTTAGATTATGTTTTAGTGGGACGGAAAACAAAATATTTGAATGAAATTATTGCTTGGGCAGAAGATCATAAAATTAAGCATAAACTTCATGTGTTGAATAATGTAAGCAATGAAGATTTACCAATTATTTATAAACTTAGTAAAGTATTTGCATATCCTTCAATTTACGAAGGTTTTGGAATTCCAATTATAGAAGCGTTTAGTTCAGAAGTTCCAGTAATTACAGCTGAGTTTGGAGCTTGTTCCGAAATTGCAGGACAAGCAGCTTTAAAAGTTGATGTTTTTAATCCCAAAAGCATTGGCTTAGCAATAAAAAATATCTTAGAAGACGAAAAGCTAAAATTAGAACTCATTGAAAAAGCAAAATTGCGAGTAAAGGATTTTAACATTGAAAATATGATTAAAAATTTATATAGAGTATATCAAAATTTATGAAAGAAGAAATAGTGGCAGAAGCAATAAAAGTGCTTAAAAATAGTGGAACAATATTATATCCTACAGACACAATTTGGGGTATTGGTTGCGATGCTTTAGATGAAGTAGCTGTTAGAAATATTTATACAATTAAATATAGAGATATAACAAAAAGCATGTTGATTTTGGTTGACTCTATAGAAATGTTGGCAAACTATGTTGAAGAAGTGCCAGCAATGGCTTTAAAACTAATAGACGCTTCAACTCGACCTTTAACAATAATTTATCCTAAACCGAAAAAAATTGCTAAAAATTTAATTGCTGCCGACAACACTATTGGTATTAGGGTTACAAGAGACGAGTTTTGCAAATCTCTAATTAAAGAATTTGGACGACCAATAGTCTCGACTTCGGCAAATCTTTCGGGACAAAATCCGCCTTTGGGTTATTTTGATGTGTCAAATGAAATAAAAATGGCAGTGGATTATATTGTGCCTTTGCGATTAGATGAATTAAGTAAAGCACGAAGTTCAGATGTTGTTAGAGTTTTAAAAAATGGTGAAATTGAAATAATAAGATAAAAAAAACCTCCGATTTTCTTAGGGCTAAGAATTGACATCGGAGGAAATTCAGACATTTTCAAAAAAGTTACTATTTATAAATAACCAAATTTAGTGCCAAAAATTTTTTAGATTGAAAACTATACAGCAATATAGCTTGGAAATACAGGATTTGCTTCCAGAATTTTATAATTTTGAAGAAAGAAAATCAATAGCAGAATTTTATATAAAAGAGATTTTAAATTTCAATAATACCGAATATTTATTAAAAAAGAGCGAAGTTTTAAGCAGTGAAGAATTTTCAAAGCTTGAAAATAAAAAAGACAGATTAATTAGTGGAGAGCCAATTCAATATGTTTTAAATAAGGCTTATTTTTACGGTTTAGAGTTTTTTGTTGACAAACGAGTATTAATTCCACGTCAAGAAACAGAAATTTTAGTTGATAAAATTATTAAGCTTTATTCTACCAAAGAAAATTTAAAAATTCTTGATATTGGAACAGGTTCAGGAAATATTGCTATTAGTTTAAAAAAGAATTTGAAAAATGCAGAACTTAGCGTAGTTGATATTTCTGCAGCAGCTTTAGATGTTTGCAGTAAAAATGCTGATTATCACAATGTGGATTTGTGTTTTTATTGTTGTGATATTTTATCGGAAGAAGATAAATTTTTCGAGCAAGTATTTTTTGATATTATAGTTTCAAATCCACCTTATGTAACAAATTCAGAAAAAAAGCTAATGTCAAAAAATGTTGTTGATTATGAACCAGAAAAAGCACTTTATGTTTCAGACGATAACCCTTTGATATATTATGAAGCAATTACAAAATTTGCAAAACAGCATTTAAAATCAGGCGGAGTTTTATTTTTTGAAATAAACGAAATGTTCGGAAAAGAAGTTGCTGAAATTTGCGAGAATTATGGCTTTTCTAAAATTGAAATAATTCAAGATTTTAATGCTAAAGACAGATTTGTAATAGCATCTCAGTTAAAAGTTAAAAGTTTATAAAGTTCGTAAAGTTTTTAAAGTCCATCAAGTTTTTAAAAAAGGTAAATATTTGATTGTCAATAGATATATCTCTCCACAACCCACACCCGTAAGGGTAGCACAAAATTAAAAGTTTATAAAATTTAGCAAACTTATGGGTTTTACCAAAGCCAAACATAAAGGCTCTTTTAACTTTTAACTTTCAACTTTTAACTGAATTTTGGCAACACAACAAACTCGGTTAAACCAAAATTCAAGGTTAATTTAAGGCAAAAGTTTTTTAAAGTTTAACTAAAAAACTCAAAACTCTCCAACTCAAAACTAAAAACTCAAAATTACCCAATAAATAAACGGCAAGGTAAAAATTGAAAGCACAGAGCTAACCAAAATATTTTCAACTGCTTGTTTTGCGTTTAATCCTAAGTCTTCGGCTAATACGGAAATGATTATCATACAAGGCATTGCTGATTGAAGTACTGCACAAATAAAAGCAGTGTCTGAAATATTTAACCCAAGACTTTTAACTAAAAATAAAATAAGAGCTAAAACTAAAGGAGCGAAAATTAATTTATTAAAACTTAAAATATAAGAACGCAAATTTTGAATTAATGGTTTTAATTTTGCTTGAGCTAAAACTGCTCCAACGTAAATCATTGATATATAAATAGTTGTATGTCCAACGCCGAGTAAAGGTTTTAAAATTAAATCTGGAAGTTTTATTTTAAAAATCATAAAAATTAAACCCACAGCAAAAGCAAGACTTATTGGATTTAGCAAGTGTTTTTTATTGTTTTTTTCAAGATTTTTATTTGAAGCTTTGCTCATTATTACAATTCCCCAAGTCCACATAAGCGAATCGTGAGCTAATTGAAAAATTGTTGCATAAATTAAACCTTCGCCACCAGGAAAAAGTGCATCTAAAAGCGGAAAACCAAGAAAAATTGTATTCCCAAACATTGTGTGAGTGTTGTGCAGGGCTTTGTTTTCTTTATCTAATTTTAAAATTTTAGCACTGATATTACTGAGAAAATACAGCAAAATCACGCTTATAAAAGCAGAAACAAAAACAATAGGAAAGTTTTGAATAATCTCTTTATCAAGATTTGTATTAGCAAAAGTTGTAAAAATTAAAATTGGAAGAGTAATTTTTAAAATTACTTTTACTAAGCCAGCATTATGTTCTTTGGTTATGGCTTTTAGCTTAAAGGCAATTAAACCAATAATGGCAATTAGTGCTAAAACTAATATTTGCTCAATAATTATTTGCATTTGGCAAAATTATAAATTAATAAGAATATGAATTGAAATTTTTGTTTAATTTTGTATCTTGTGATTTTTGCTTATGAAATTTGAAGAAATATTAGGTCAAAGTGAAATAAAAGAGAAGCTTATTCAGAGTTATGTGAATAATAGAGTAAGCCATTCTTATTTATTTTTTGGAACTGCTGGTTCGGGAAAACTCGGCTTGGCAATTGCTTTTGCTCAATATTTATCATGCACAAACAAACAAGAAAACGATAGCTGTGGGCAATGTCCTTCGTGTAAAAAATATGAAAAATTAATTCACCCCGATTTACATTTTGTATTTCCAGTAATTACGGAAGCGGGCAAAAAGAAAATTTCTGATGCTTTTATTTCCGAATGGAGAGAAATGATTTTAAACGATGTTTATGTTTCATATAACGAATGGATGCAAAATTTAGGCTCTCAAAACAAGCAAGGTTTAATTTCGGTTGACGAATCTGCCGAGATTATTAGAAAACTTAGCTTAAAATCTTTTGAGTCGGAATATAAAATAATGATAATTTGGTTGCCAGAAAAAATGCACGTTTCTTGTGCCAATAAATTATTAAAAATATTAGAAGAGCCTCCTCACAATACAATATTTATATTGGTAAGCGACGAAAGAGAATCGGTACTTCCAACAATTTTGTCGAGAACTCAAGCGGTAAAAATTTTGGGAATTGACGATGATATAATGGAAAAGCATATTATCGACAAATATAATCTCTCGGCTCAAGAAGCTAAAGATATTGTGAGAATAAGCAATGGCAGTTATGTTGAAGCTAAGCAACAAATTTTGGCAAATGAAGAAAATAAGTTTAACTTAAAGCAATTTATTCATTTTATGCGATTAACATATTCGCGAAATATTGCAGAAGCTTTGACATGGGCAGAAGACATGGCTAAAATAGGTAGAGAACCACAAAAAAGTTTTTTGAAATACAGTAGTATTTTGATTAGAGAAAATTTTGTTTATAATTTTAATGATAATAATATTTATTACCTAACAAAAGAAGAAGAAGAGTTTGCAAGAAATTTCGCTAGGTTTTTAAACAGTGAAAATGTGAACAGTATTGCAAAAATTTTTGATGATGCTCATTATGGTATAGAAAGAAATGGAGCAGCAAAAATTATCTTTACAGATATAGCTTTTTTGGTAATGAGAGTAATTAGAAAATAGTAAAATGGCAGATAGAGAATATGAAAGAGGTTGCTTAGTTGATAAAGTTGATGAGACAACGTCTAATGTAAGCAGAGATTTTTGTTGTTACAAACTTAATGTTTTTGATTGGTTAGGAGATATTGACGATCCTCTAGCACAAAATAAATATATTGAAGTAAGATTTAAAAATACTAGAAAAGAAATATTTTTAAATGCTAGCGATTTACAGCTGAAAATTGGAGATATTGTTGCAGTAGAAGCTTCTCCGGGTCATGATATTGGAATAGTGTCGGCTATTGGAAATCTTGCAAATCAACATGTGAATAGACAAAAATTTGCAAAAGATCAGAGTTTTAAAAAAATATATAGAAAAGCTCGCGCTCATGATATTCAAAAATGGAAAGATGCGATTTCTCTTGAAATTCCAACAATGCTCAGAACGCGTGAACTTGCCGATAGCCTTGGTTTGGAAATGAAAATTGGTGATGTGGAGTTTCAAGGCGATAAGACAAAAGCCATATTTTATTACATTGCCGAAGATAGAGTTGACTTTAGAGAGCTTATCAAAAAGATGGCTGAAGAGTTTAAAATTAGAATTGAAATGAAGCAAATAGGAGCAAGACAGGAAGCAGGAAAAATTGGCGGAATTGGTCCTTGCGGAAGAGAACTTTGCTGCACTACTTGGATATATGATTTTGTTTCCGTTTCAACAAATTCGGCACGATTGCAAGAGCTGTCTTTAAATCCTCAAAAGCTCGCAGGACAATGCAGTAAGCTTAAATGTTGTTTAAACTATGAACTTGAAGTTTATTTAGATGCAAGAAAAAATTTTCCTGACGACAACATAAATCTTAAATTAGCAGAGGGAGAAGCTATACATATTAAAAACGATGTCTTTAAAAATTTAATGTATTATGAAATTAAGATAAACGACATCCCTGTTATTAGAGCTTTAGATGTTGATAAAGTAAAAGAAATAATAGAATTAAATAAAAAAGGAATTTTCCCTGAAAAAGTTTTTGATGAAAATAGTAAAGTTAGCCCTAAAATTAGCTTGAGTTTTAAAGAAGAATTAAATTCAGATAGTTTAACTAGGTTTGATACTCCTCAAAAACCAAAACAAAAAAATAGAAGAAACAAAAACAGACGTACTAAATACCGCAAGCCAAATGAAAAAAAGAATTAAAAAAGTTTTTATTTTACTAATTGTGTTTTCAAACGTTTTCTTTGTTTCTTGTGATAGAAATAAGGTATATGAAGGCTTTGAAGAAATACCCGGTGATGTGTGGGACAATAAACAAAAAATAAATTTTGTGTTCGAGATAGATGACACTCTTGCTCTTCACAATGTTTATATACATATTAGACATGCTTCTAATTATCAGTATAAAAACATTTGGCTTTTTGTAAAGTCTTCGGCACCAAATGGTTTAGTTCAAATAGATACTCTTGAGTGTAATTTAGCCGACGATTTAGGAAAATGGTATGGAAAAGGTGGCGATATTTTAAATTTGCAAATGCCCTGGAAAATGAATGTTAGGTTTGCTCATAAAGGAAAATATTCGGTTGAATATGAACAGGCTATGCGAATGGAGCAATTGCCGGGTATAGCGCAAATGGGTTTAAGAGTAGAAAAAGTTGATGCAAAATAAATTATAAATGTCAGCAAAAAGAAAGTTAGAAAAGTTTGCACAAAACAAAACGTTTGAGCATTTTTTTGAACCTCAATTCAATTTTCAAAATCCTAGTGATTATGAAATGAAAGCTAATTGGGCTAAGGATTTTTTTAAAAATGAAAATTCTTTAATTGTTGAATTAGGTTGTGGAAAAGGAGAATATACTGTCGGACAAGCAAAGCAATATCCACAAAATAATTATATAGGTGTGGATATAAAAGGAGCAAGAATGTGGAGAGGTGCTAGCGATGTTTTGAATTTGGGTTTAAAAAATGTTGCGTTTTTACGAACAAGAGTAGAATTTACTCCATTTTGCTTTGCTAAAAACGAAGTTAGCGAAATTTGGATTACTTTTCCAGACCCACAAAAAGGACCACGCAAAAGAATTAGAAAAAGATTGACTTCTTCGGAGTTTTTGTCTAGATACCAAAAATTTTTAATAGATGATGGCTTTGTTAATTTAAAAACTGATGACGACACTTTGTATGAATATACTAAATCTGTAGTTTCCTTAAACAATTTGGAAGTAATAGTTGATACAGATAATTTGTATGAGTCTAAATACTATACAGGAGCTTTAACAATAAAAACACATTATGAAAAAATGTGGAATCAAGAAAATAGAATTATAAAATATTTAAAATTCAAGTTACCTCAAAATCTAAAATTAATTGAGCCGCCATACGAGGACTAAAGCTTGGAATAGCGAAAATCCTTTCAGTGTAAGCCATTGATTATTAGCATGTTGAACGATGTGCAAATTTATTTTATTTTTTCCATTTATTTTTGTGTTGTTCTAAATTATTGGATTACCTTTGCGTCTTAATTTAATTAAAATTTTAGAATGAATATTTTTATTGGAAGCTTACCTTACTCAGTGAAGGACAGCGATTTACAGTCATTCTTCGAAGAGTACGGAGAAGTTAGCGTAGCAAGAATTATTACTGACAAATTTACAGGAAGAAGCAAAGGCTATGGTTTTGTAGAAATGAAAGACGATGAGGCTGCTAAAAAAGCTATTGAAGAATTAAACGGTGCAGAACTTGAAGGACGCACAATTGTTGTTAGTCAAGCACACGAAAGAACAGAAAATCATAATGAGAGAAAAGGACATTATAACCCTAAACGTCGTGAACATACACACAGACGTGGAGATTATAATCAAAATTATAAAAGCAAAAAACATGATGATTTTGAAGAATAAGATAAATTTTTAAATCTACTTATTCTATTTCCTCTTTTTTAAAAACTCTAACACTTAAATACATACAAAGCGATTGAACTGAATGTCGAAGTCGGTAATTGAATATTTATGGGATAATAAAATATCTCTGTTAGTTTGAAATATTAGGTATAAAAAAAAAGTTATCCTGAATTGGGATAACTTTTTTATATTATAAAGCGATATGTTTTTACATAAAAGCTCCTAGGTCAATTTTATCAAAGCCTTCACATTGAGATAGTTTTCCCATTGCTTCTTCAATTTCCTCACCTAGTTTTTCATTTTCTTCACTTTCAAGGTATTCTTCAAATTCTTTTTCTGCTTCTTCGTCATTTTCATACTTTTTCTCAAACTCCATTAACAAATCGTAAAATTCTTTTAATGCAGAGTTAATTTTTTCAGCTTCTTCGTCTGAAACTTTGCCGTCTTCTGATGCTTTGTTTACAGTAACTTTAAGTTCTTTAGCTACTTTTACCATTTTTTCAGCGTCTGCAGTAGGACCGCTTTTCCCACAAGATACAAGGCATAAAGCAAATGCCACAATTGCTACTAATAATCCAATTCTTTTCATAATTTTAAATTTAATTTTGTTAATAATAATTTAGGTGTAAAGGAAATACAATTAATAATAAAAACCAAATTCTTGTTATAAACTTTATTATATATATGTATAAAAAAAAGTTATCCTGAATTGGGATAACTTTTTTTATTTTATAAGGTAATTATTATTTAGTAAGAGAACAATGGAAATGGTTTCATCATTTCGTTCACTTCTGCTCTTACTTTAGCTAATACGTTTTCGTTAGTATAGTCGGCAATAACTCTGTCGATTAAGTCAACTATAATTGGCATGTGATTTT
>DAONZU010000085.1:0-9935 GCA_035406965.1 Bacteroidales bacterium | reverse complement strand
TTCGTAGGAAGTTCAGTGGTTAAAATCCCTGCCTGCGTATAGCTGAGAAACGTTATCGCTCAGTGTAAAAAGCCGACCCACAAATGGCACATTTGGTTTTTTCCGACAAACGAGCCAACGCTCAAAAAACCAAAAGAGCCATTTTTTTTCCAACGCTCGACAACCAAATGAAAATAATTTATTAATTTTGACCAAATTTAGACAAGTACAAAATAAGACAATGACACTTGGACAAAAAATAAGAGAATTAAGGGAACAGGCTGGTCTTAAACAAAGAGAGCTTGCATATCAGCTTGGAATTGGAGAAGGTTTTCTAAGCAAAGTTGAAAATGACCAAAAACCCTTAAAGAGAGAAGATTTAACTAAGTTGAATGAACTCTTTAAAATACCGATTGAAGAACTTGAATCATTGTGGCTTGCTAACAAGCTTTACTTAATTGTAAGAGATGAGGAATCAGCCTTGACAGCATTGAAAGTAGCTGAAGAACAAGTAAAATATAAAAGTCTAAAAAATGCTTAATTACGTTTGTGAACCATACAAAGAAATAGAAGAGGTCGTTCAAACTTTTGAGGAGCAATTACAATTGTTCTTTTCAAAGGACTTTGAGACTAAAACCAACAAGCCTAAACAAGATGAAAATTTAGGGCAAGTTTTTACATCTGCAATTCTTGCAAAGTTTATGATTGGTTTATTAAAAGCAAGCCTAAAACCTTACTCCTCTATACTTGATCCGTGTATTGGACCAAACACATTTTTTAAAGCAATGAATGAGGACTTTTCAAATTGTAATTTGAAAGGAATTGAAATTGATATTAGTCTAATCACTGAAGAAATTAAAAAGTTTTACGAAAGCCCAAATAGAACTTTAATCAAGGGCAGCTTCTTTGATTTGCCAATTACTGAAAAGTTTGACCAAATTGTCCAAAATCCGCCTTATGTAAGACAAGAACTATTGATTGAAGGTGCAAATTCAAAAAATAGTATAAGGTACAATGTGTCTTCACTTTTATCAACTATTCCATCACAATCAAATTTATATATCTACTTTTTATTGAAGTCCATTTTGCATTTAAAGGAAGGAGGCTTAATGGTTGCTGTGATATATGACAGTTGGCTTTACAGCAGTTTTGGAAAATTTTTAAAAGAATCATTCCTTAAACTAGGACGTTTAGAAAGTATTTATCATTTCAAGAAAAGTGCTTTTGATAATGTAGAAGTAGGTGCTACCGTAATAAAATTTGTAAAGGATAATAATCATAAGAAATCTATATCATATATTCCTCTGAATGATTTGAACGATTTAAGAACTTATAATGGATTAAATGCAAATTGCATAAAATTAAAACAACAAGAGTTATTGACTTATAGCTTCAACAATCAAAGTAAAATCAATTACAAGTCCAATCTCTTTAAAGAGCTTAAATCAATTGTTTCACAACCAATCCAAAGAGGAACTTCGGCAGTAATAAATAGCCATTTTATTTTCTCAAAGAATGAACTCCCTGAACTAAAACCAATTGTTAAAGATGTTTCTCAGATTAAAACCTACACTGTAAAACAAGAGAATGCTTACATTCTTGCAGTTAACGGGTCAATATCTAATGAAACTAAACAGTATTTAGAATCAGTTAAAAACGAAATTCTAAAAACACCAACTCAAAAGTTTATAGCAGTAAAAAGAGATATTGAAACTAAAAGAGATTGGTATAAAATCAATTTGAAAGCAACAGGTAATTTTATTTTCAACTATTATTTACGAAACAATATTGATTTCATTTATAATCCAAAAAAGTTTTTGTCTTCTGATAACTTTTATACTCTCAATATCAAGGATAATGAGTTAGCTAATTTTTCAATTTTAAACTCATCTTTTACGAGATTAAATACACTAAGCAATTCAAGAAGCCAGGGAAATGGTTTGAGAAAAATACAGCTTTACGAATTTAAAGAAGTTAAAGTAATTGACATAAATAAACTTTCTGAACAGTCCATAAAAAAATTGGAATTGCTAGGAAAAGAATTGATGAATGTGAACAGATACGAAAACGGGCAAAAGCAGATAATTGAACAAATTGATTCGGTACTAATTGACGAATACAATAAAAAAAACGGTTCATCATTAACAATTGATGATTTAAATAATGAAATAAAAGAATACTTGAATTAAAATGATTAACCTTTGGTATAACTCTGATGAAGTTACTGGATTTCATCCTGTCGTTGAAAGTGCTATTAATAACGCTATCATAAATTGTGGTTATGACTCTGTGATGGAATTAGTGCATCATCCCGCTATTCCAAATAGTACAATCATACCTGACTTTGCAATTAAGTTAAAATCTTCAAATAGATACATTTTTGTTATCGAGGTAAAAAAAACATCACGTGATGTTACATCGCAAAGATTTCAAAACCAATCAAGGTCATATGTATCTGATTTTTTGCCTTACTGGGAACCAAACTATCCGAAATATTTTTGTTTAACAAATATTGAGGAGCTAATCTTGTTTGCAGACAGGCAAGGCCCTATTTCAACTTGTATACTAAAGGGAAACCCAAAATCACATACTCCGTTTAACCCTCAAAATCGAGACGCAACGCAAACAAGCATTGAGTTTCAGACAACATTTGAACAAATTTTACCAATTATCTATAATCGTACTCAGCCTGACTGGGATAATAATTGGCAGCCGATAATTGACACGTTTGTGCAAAATTATCAGAGTGTTAGTAATAGTTTACAACTAAGCAAGGACTTGGCAGATGAAATTACACTTTATGAGTTTTTCAGATTGTTGGCTTTTGCTTACTTAAAAGATTATTATAATCAAACGAGCAATCCCAATCAAAGCTATTTCCAAACTTTTCCATTAGCAAATGATAATCTCCAAACATTCGTCACAAAACTAACTAACAATTACAACCGTGTATTGCAGTTAGATTTCAATCAAGTTTTTTCGAATCACCCGAATTCAACAGATAGAATATTTCCTGAGAATTTCAGTTCATCGATTATACAATACTTTAAAAATACCATTCAAGCTTTAAATAGCTATAGTTCACAAGCCGTTTCTGACAATCCATTGCCTGAGTATATTTTTAACCTATTAACTTCAAAAGTTTATGACAAAAATACACTTCACAAGAAAGGTAAAATAATGTCTGATACAGAGTTATCCATTTTATTGGCAACCGTTACAATCGAAAATGAAAACTCATCTGTAATTGATCCTTGTTCAGGTGATGGAGCTTTATTAGATGCTGCATACGACTATTTAAATATTTTGAGCCTTTCAAATAAAGTTACTAAAACTCATAATCAATTACTCAATCAAGTTACAGGAATTGAAATTGATCCATTTTTAGCACAATTAGCTACGTTTCGACTTGTTTCAAAAAATCTTTCTGGTGTTGACAGTTCCACGAATGCAAATATTATAACTGGAAATACTTTTACTAATTCAAATGTTGCTGGCTATGATGTTATATTGATGAATCCTCCCTTTTTAAGAAATGATAATCCTGATGCTCCAATAACAATTGCAGATAAGGCTTTAATGAATAATGCAATAAACAGTAATGGACAAACGAATTTCGTTACTCTTGCATCCCAGCCCAATTTATATTTTTACTTCGTAAATTATTCTTGGCACTACTTAAACTCTCAAGGTAGAGCGGGATTTATATTAATGGCAAAATTCTTAAACAATGAAGAAGGAACACATTTAAAGCAGTTTATTTTAGATAAAGTTGAATCTATCATTTTGTATCCAAGAAATTACTTTGAAGATTTCAAGGTAACAACAGTAATTACGGTTTTAAGTAAACGTCCGTCAACCCAAATAAAGTTTTTAAGGATTATTGACTCAGACCTGCTTTCACGTCCAAATGATATAAAATCTATTATAGATTCATCCAATAGTAGTATTGTAACCGCAAATTATACTCTGAAAGTTACTGATAGAAATATTGATCCATCAGCGAATTGGAAAATGTTTTTTAATGACCCAGCCGATAAATTTCAAACATTAGATTCCCTCCCATTCCTAGAGCCTTTGGACACCTTTTTTGCAAACAAAAGACGTGGAGGAGCAGAAAATAGTGGTGGTTCAAAAATTATTTTTCCTGATTTTACCAAATCACCTTATTCTGGACTTTTAAATTCTAATAAAGGTTATGGCATTAAAAATAGTAGGAATGCTAGAAATTTAATCTTAGAACAATCAGATTTGGAAGAAGAGCCTGCAATACATTTTCCAACTCAATATGACGACAATTCGCCAAATGGATTAGCCCCTAATCATCAAGCAGATGTTTCACTCAATTCAATATTTACTACCAATAATACGACAGATTCAGACAAGTGGAGGCAAATTGTAAATGCAGCGTTCAGAAATAGGATTTCTTTTGACATTCTAATTCCAAGAGCAGAAAGGACAAAACATACTTGCTATTACAATCCTTTTTCTTCACCGGTAGTACTTTCTACTAATTTCTTTTATTTAGCTGGTCTTCAAAATGGGAACACTAACACGTCAATCTCGAGTTCCAGTCAAATCAAGTTTATTACTGCATATCTAAATTCTTGCTTTGGGCAAGTACAATTCGAAATTCATTCAAACAATCAAGAGGGTTTAAGAAAGTTGGAAGGTTTTCACATTAATGAAATAAAGGTTCCTGACCTCAGACAACTTACAAAACTTGAAATTGACTCTGTTGTAACTGCCTTTGAAAACCTCAACAATTTAAATGTTTCAGTAAGCGGAGATGAAGGATTAACAACACCAAGAAGACAATTAGATGAAGAGGTTGCCAAAATTATTTTTTCTAAGGATAACTTAGGTTTCAATTCAAGTACTGATTTGACAAATTTCTTTGAACTCTTTTTAGCTGACCTAGTAGAAGACAGAAGATTATGAAAAAAAATAAGATTAAAGTAATAGGCTTGTTTTCAGGATGCGGTGGTTTAGATTTAGGATTTAAACAAGCTGGCTATGATTTGATTTGGGCAAATGATATTCTGAAAGATGCTTGTGACACCTACAGATTGAACATTGGAGACCATATTGTAAATGAAGATATTACAAAAATTGACTTAAATACAATACCAAATGCTGACATAATTATTGGAGGTCCACCTTGTCAAGGCTTTTCAGGAATCGGCAAACGAGACCCTAATGACAATAGGTCAGCATTAGTGTATTCTTACTTAAATGTTGTAAACAAAGTACAGCCAAAAATATTCCTTTTTGAGAACGTCACGGGTATTAAATCATCTAAAGCAGCTGATGGTTCAAAAGTAATAGACAACTTAAAACAAGCATTTGAGAACATCGGTTATCATATCAATATTTTCACACTTAACGCAGCCGATTACGGTGTTCCTCAAAGAAGAAAAAGAGTATTTATAATTGGCAACAAATTAGGAGTTGATATTTCAGTACCACCACAAACCCATTTTGAGAACAAAGAGGGTAAGAGAAAATGGATTTCTTCTTTTGAAGCAATCTCTGATTTGGATTCACCAACACAAGATGGAGTAACAAATTATAAACACGAGCCGAAAAATGAATATCAGACCTTAATGCGAAAAAATGCTGATAAAACAACTTTACATATAGTTCCTTATTCTAGCCCTACTGACAAAGAGATAATTAGCCACGTCAAACCAGGTGGCAATTATATGGACATTCCTGATAATGTTTCAACAAAAAGAATTATGTATTTCAAGAGCACTGGAGGAAGAACTACAACTTATGGAAGACTTGACCCTGAAATGCCAAATTATACAATTAACACTCACTTCAATCGTCCAAATATTGGTTGTAACATCCATTACGAAGAAGATAGAATGATTACTATTCGAGAGGGTTTAAGATTTCAGTCATTCCCTGATGATTTTCAACTGATTTCAAAAACTCAAAGAAATTATTATGTACAAGTTGGAAATGCTGTTCCTCCATTGCTATCGAAAGCTTGGGCTGAACATTTATTGACATATTTAGTGAATATTCCCTCCCCAAAAGCCATACACATTGCCAAGTCGCACGAAAGCCAACCGCACAAGCCAAAACTTGTCAATGAGTATGTCTTTGCCAACGCAGAAAACGATACCGAATGAAAGAACACCGAAGCGATAACATCACCTATACGCAAGCAGGGGTTTCGTGCTTCGTAGGACAGGAAAGTAGTAAATTTAAAGTTCAGTTCTTCGTAGGAAGTTCAGTGGTAAAATGCCCTGCCTGCGTATAGCTGAGAAACGTTACCACACATTAAAAGACAAGAACGATGAACACAGCCTTTAATGATTCAATAGATAAAATTAGCAATGAAGAATGGGAATCAGTTTTTGAATTAATCCCAACCATTGAGCAAACGAAAGAATTTGGAGAATATATCTCTATGGAAAAAGTTTCCGATAATCTTTCAATCTATAAAGGTTTCAAAACATCAAACATCGTAGACGAATTTGTACATCGAGTGTATCAAAGAAATATTATCATAAGCTTTGATTGGATGCAATGGGAAAAAGGAAAAGAAATAATTGAATCCAAAACAACTGATTTTTCAAGCTTTGACAAATATACTTTGTGTAAGCTTCTGATTACACATGTTCGAAACGATAGATTTTGTGATGGTTGGTTAATAAGTTGCTTCGATAATGGTAATATTCTTGGCATACTTAAGTCTCTTAAAAAAATAATTCAAATTAATGAATAATATGTGGTTTGAGCAATTAACAGGATTCAAAGAAGAAAACCCAGAACAAGTTAGAGCAAACCTTTATATTAAAGGCGATAAACTAATATCGAAAGTAAACAATGCGGCATTTACTTTTGGACAGCTTGAAACACCTTCTTTGGAAGAACTAAGAAAACGAGAGTTATTGGATAATTATTATGATTGCATAAAAGTTTCCGAAGTAGTTGCTGATGTACAGAAATTGCATATTCTGCCAGAAAATAATGGAGCTACATTTCAAGTAGCATCACAGTTTAATTTGCTGGAAATGACAAGTCCCAATGTAACGCCAGAACAAGGCGTTGATGGATACTATTACGACAGAACGCAAGGTCCTGCTTGTGCGATAGCTTGTGGTGCAGGTACAATTTACAGAAACTATTTTGTTGATTTAGGTACTCAAATTGGGCAAACAATACACAAACAAATCGATTGTTTAAATGACATTGGAACTATTCTGAATAATAATGAAAAGCAATTATGGACAATGTCAAATGGCTACGCTTTGTCGAATATCGAAGGTTTAAAAATAATTAACCGTGAATTAGAAAAGTTAAATGGAGCAGAATATGAGTATTTAAAAGGGAAACTACGGATTGGAATACAAACCGACTCAGAAGTAACAATTTGTGCAGACAAGTTTAAAGTTACACAATGCTATTGTTCCGGTTTACCTGTTGGTTATTCCAGTATTCCCTCTTTACATTGGGAAAAATTTGCTCGTTTTATTCTTGAGGCGACATATGAAGCAACATTATATGCTGCCTTGCAAAACTTCAAAAAGACCAACAATAACCATCTTTATTTAACGCTTGTCGGTGGCGGGGTGTTTGGAAATAAAATTGAATGGATTTTTGATGCAATAAGTAAAGCAATTTCAAAGTTTTCAAAAATACCTTTGGATGTAAAGATTGTTAGTTATGGCTCATCAAATAGTCAAGTTCAGGATTTTTTAAAATTAAAGGGAAACTAATATGCCAATTGAAATAGGAATATGGAATATAACTGATAATAAAATCGACAAAATTGATTTTAGTTCGATAGATTCAGAAAAAAGATTAGAAGAAATCCTTACAAAAGATATTTCAATACTTGGAGATAACTACTTGATTATTGGCAGACAAGTTATGACTACTTATGGCAAGTTTATTGATTTGCTCTCCATTGACCAAGAAGGTAAATTAACAATAATTGAACTCAAAAAAGATAAAACGCCAAGAGATGTTGTTGCTCAAACACTTGACTATGCTTCATGGATTAGTGAATTATCCTACAACGAGATAAAAACTATTTGCGAAGAATATTACAAAGGACAAAAATTTGAAAAAGTTTTCGAAGAAAAATATGGGATAACTGCTCCAGACAAAATTAATCAAGAACATGACATGTTGATTGTGTGCTCTAGTCTCGATAATGAAACCGAGCGAATTCTTAATTATTTATCTGATTCTTACAATGTTCCAATTAATGTTGTTTTTCTTAGATTTTTTAAGGACAAAAATTCGGAATATTTAAGTAGGAGTTGGTTGATAGACCCTACAGAAGTAGTTGAAAAATCAAGTAAATCAAAAACACAGAATAAAGGTGAATCATGGAATGGGAAAGATTTTGTAGTAAACATTGATGTTGATAAGAATGGTAAATCTACTTGGTTAGATTCTCGGAAATATGGATTCGTATCCGCTGGAGGCGGAAAATGGTATAGTAATTCGCTAAAACAATTGTTTATTGGTGCAAGGATATTTGCAATGATTCCGAAAAAAGGATATTTAGGTGTTGGTATTGTCAAAGAGGAAAGTGTTCCTATTAAAGATTTTATAGTTGTTGAAAATGGAATCGAAAAATCGATTCTTGATATTGAACTTGACTGTGAATCAATTAAATACGATTCCGAAAATCTTGAACAGAGTGAATATTTAGTGCGGATTGATTGGATAAAAACAATTGAAGAAAAAGATGCGTATTGGGAGAAAGGATTACGAGCAAATCAAAATAGTGCTTTCAAGCTTAAAAATAAATACACCTTGGAAAAATTGATTGAAAAATTTGAATTAGAAGAATAACGTGTGGTAACATCGTATATAAAACATTTGGCAGTCAGTGGTTTATCGAGCGTTTCAGCCATTATCAAAAGTACTTGTAACCTGACAGGAAAGTGCTTCGAAATGCCAAACGTTTCATATACGTAACCGTTGTAGCCAATATTAAAAAGAGAAACAACATTTTATAAAAATGAGAAAATTAATAATAATGTTTGCTTTAGTTTTTGTAGGATTAATTAGCTATAATCAAAACAAAAACACAGATAATTGGGGGAAATTCTTTCAAGATAATAATGTGAATGGAACATTTGTCTTAAAGAATTTAAACTCAAATAAAACACTAATTTATAACCAAGAAAGAAGTGATAAAGAATTTGTTCCAGCTTCGACCTTTAAAATTTTAAATTCAATGATTGCATTACAAGTTTCATCAATTAAAAGTATAGATGATACAATTAAATGGGACGGAGTAGATAGAGAATATAAACCTTGGAATAAAGATCAAACAATGAAATCAGCATTTCCAATTTCTTGTGTATGGTTTTATCAAGAGTTAGCTCGTAGAACTGGACAAGAAAAAATGCAAAAAATGATTACAGAATCAAATTATGGCAATAAAAAAATTGATAATAAAATTGACAGATTTTGGCTTGATGGAAAACTTGCGATTTCTGCCAATGAACAAATTGATTTTCTGGAAAGACTTGTAAATAATAAATTACCCTTTGATAAAAACATTCAGAAAACAGTTAAAAACATAATGATTACAGATTCAACAGAAAATTATATAATTCATTCAAAAACAGGTTGGAGTAATAATATTGGTTGGAATGTTGGATATATTGAAACAAAAAATAATATTTGGATTTTTGCCATGAATATAGATATGAATGATATGAAAATGGCGAATATAAGAAAGACAATAACTTACGATATTTTAAAAGAGCAAAAAATAATTGAATAAAATACTGGCTACAACAACGGCTAAGCGCAATGTGGGTGCTGATTGTAGGGTTTTCGGAGCTCTCGCTCGCAACGTTTTTTACACCCTGATTTGATACGTTACACGAATTCCCACACTGCGCCTAGCCGCAGGCGTTAGCCACAATAAAAAGAAACCTAAACGATAGATAATATGAAAATAATAAATG
>DAONZU010000084.1:3628-10139 GCA_035406965.1 Bacteroidales bacterium | reverse complement strand
CTATTTTCAAAATATTTTAATGTTTTTTTTAGTTTCTTACATCGAACTCACGTTACATCTAACATATATTTTATAACACAGCAACCATATAGTCCAGAACTTAATCCAACAGAACACATATGAGATGAAATAAGAGAAAAATATTTACACAATAGAATATTTGCTTCACTAAGCGAAACAATAGAAAAAGTTAGTAATGGCATCAGAGAACTTTCTCAAAAAAAAGATTTAATAAAATCTATGACGCTTTTTCCTTATCTTAATATTTTATAATAGAACGCAACTTGGTATTAAAATCTAACTTTAAAACTTTAAAACTTTACGAACTAATATGCTTTTTCATAAAAGTCTATAAATGAATGTGTTACAACCTTATTTCCGCCGGGAGTTGGATAATTACCAGTGAAATACCAATCGCCATGATTGTTAGGACAAGCTTTATGTAAATCTTCAATTGTTTGGTATATCACTTGAAATTCTGCATTAACAGAGTCGTTTTTTATTAGCTCGGCAATTTTTTGTGATATTTGTTCTGCAGAAAATTCTTTGTAAATATTTCTTACATAATTTACAACATCTTCTTTTGGTAAATTTTCTTGCTCTTTACAAAGTTGATAAACTTCTTTAATTAAATCCTCCTTATTGTTTTCTTTTGCTAAAGCAATAGCCGCCTGAAAAGCAATAAAATCACCAATTCTAGGCAAATCTATTCCATAACAATCGGGATATCTGACTTGAGGAGCAGAAGAAACAATAATTATTTTTTTAGGCTCTAATCTATCTAAAATTTTTAAAATACTTTGTCTCAAAGTTGTTCCTCTAACAATACTGTCATCGATTATTACAAGTGTATCAACATTTTTATTAATAGTTTTATAGGTAATGTCGTAAACGTGTTTTACCATTTCTTCTCTATCTTTATCTTGAGTGATAAAAGTCCTCATTTTCACGTCTTTCACAGCAATTTTTTCAACTCTTGGACGAAGTTCTAACAAGTTTCTGATTTCTTCATCAGTCATTGTGTCAACTTTTTCACGAATTTGCTTGGTTTTATATTCGTTTAGATGAGTTTCCAAGCCCTTGAGCATACCATAAAAAGCTGTTTCGGCAGTGTTAGGAATAAAAGAAAAAACAGTATTTTCAAAATCGTAATTTATTGCTTTTAAGATTGTTGGGACAAGCAGTTCGCCAAGTTTTTTTCTTTCTTTATAAATTTCGTGGTCTGTTCCTCTTGAAAAATATATTCTTTCAAAACTGCATGGAGTTTTTTTCTCAGGAATTTTAATCATTTCAGTGTTTATTGTTCCATTTTTCTTTATGATTAATGCCATTCCTGGATCTAATTCATGGACTTGTTCAGCGGTAATGTTCAAAGCTGTTTGAATAGCTGGACGTTCTGAAGCTGCAACAAAAATTTCATCATCATAATAATAAAATGCAGGTCTAATTCCACCTGGATCTCTAATCAAAAAACTATCGCCATGACCAGTGATACCACCCATTACATAAGCTCCGTCCCAACTTGCTGTAGCTTCTCTTAAAACTTTAGCAATATCAATGTTTTCTTCAATTAGATTTGTGATTTCATAGTTTTTATAGCCTTGATTTTTATATTCACGGAAAAGTTTTTGATTTTCTTCTTCCATAAATAAACCTATCAATTCCAAAGCTGTAACAGTATCGGCACATTCTTTAGGGTGTTGTCCAAATTCAATTAAATATTGAAATAATTCATCTACATTAGTAAGATTAAAATTGCCTGCTAAAGCTAAAGTTTTGCTTCGCCAATTACTCACTCTCAACAAAGGGTGAACATAATCAATATTGTCTTTTCCATAGCTTGCATAGCGTAAATGCCCCATATACAAATCGCAAACAAAATCTAAATTTTGTTTTGCCCAGTTTGCATCATTAGCTTTTTCGGGAGAGCTTTTTATACCAATATCAAAACTTCTATAAATTTCATTAAAGCAATCAATTATAGGCGTTGAACTAACCGAACGCTTTCTGTGCATGTACTTTAAGCCTGGTGGCATGTTTAATTTTAAACCTAAAATCCCAGCTCCATCTTGACCGCGATTATGTTGTTTTTCCATTAATAAATATAATTTGTTAACACCATAACGCCAAGTTCCATATTTTTCTTGATAATACGATAAAGGTTTTCTTAAACGCATTAAAGCAATACCACATTCATGTTTGATTTGATCGCTCATAAAAACTGCCTAATATTGAAATAGATGAATTTGTTTAAACATTGGACAAAATTAATATTTTTAAACAAGTTGTAAAAAACTTTAAGATTTTCTTAACATTAAAATATCAACATATAATTTGTCAAAACAAAATATGTGGCTTTAAATGAATTAACAATTGTATTTTCGTATATTTGCAAAAATTATTGAATGGAAAACCTAAGAGATATAGAATATTTCCCAGAGTTTGATAATCTTGAGTTTATCGCTTCTCAAGTGGTTGAGGGTTTTATTACAGGTTTACACAAAAGTCCTTTCCATGGCTTTTCGGTTGAATTTGCCGAACATCGTATTTACAACAAAGGCGAAAGTACCAAGCATATTGACTGGAAACTTTATGCTCGTAGCGAAAAACTTTTTATAAAACGTTACGAAGAAGAAACAAACTTGCGTGGACAGATATTTTTAGATATTTCTTCATCAATGCTTTTCCCTTACGAAAATAAAATTATAAATAAGCTTAATTTTTCAATTTACACCGCAGCAGCTTTAATGTATTTGCTTATTCGTCAACGCGATGCTATTGGTCTTTCAAGCTTTGATGACGAAATTAGATTTCATGCAAATGCTCGGTCTTCGAAAGTTCATTTACAAATGATTTATAATGAGCTAAGAAAATATCTTAATCCAAAAAATATTGGGTTACAGAAAAAGACAAATACCGCAGAAGTGCTTCATCAACTTGCTGAAATAATTAACAAACGCTCTTTAGTTATTATTTTTAGCGATATGTTCACAAGCAAAGACACTAATTCTGAAAAACTTTTTGCAGCACTTCAACACTTGAAATACAACAAACACGAAGTGATAATTTTCCATGTTACTGACAAAAAGTTTGAGCAAGAGTTTGCTTTTTCGAACAGACCTTACAAATTTGTTGATTTAGAAACAGGAAATATTTTAAAACTTAACCCAAACGAAATTCGAGAAACTTATATAGAAAGAACTCAAAATTTAGTGCAAGAACTTACAAACCGTTCTATTCAATATGGAATTGATATAATCGAAGCTGATATAAACAAAGACTTTAGCGAAGTTTTGAAACCATATTTAATTAAGCGTGCCAAATTCTTTTAGGCGGTGGCGGTGGCTTATAAGTGTCCAAATGCTTCGTTGCTTTCGATATTCAAACTCAGTCACGTACTTCTGTACGCTCCTTCGTTTTCAATCTCAGACGCCTCGCATTTGAACACTTCTAAGCCACCTCGGTTGTTTGATTAGGATAATTCCACAACATTTGCTCGCTCGGATTTGCAATCCGAGTGTTTTCACAATTAAATATTTTTCCGCACGGATTGCAAATCCGCGCGAGCAGGGTAAGTATCCTGACTTGAGTTTGTAAAGTTCGTAAAGAAGGTAAGTGTTTGACTGTCAAAGCCTTGCCCGCAAGGGCAACACAATAAAATTAGTTAAAAGTTAATAAAGTTAAATCTGTTCGATCAATAGACTAAAAACTTAACACTCAACACTAAAAACTCTTTCGACTTTTAACTTTTAACTGATTGTGTCTTTTGTGGTTTAAAACTAACCCATGCGAGTAGAGTGAGCTTGCGAACTCTGCGAAGCAATAGACGCGTCAGCCACTTTTAACACTTCAACTACGTTCAGTGCATCACTTTTAACTTTTAACTGAATTAATTCGCATTCATCAGTTTATAAAGCTCATCTAAGTTTGGTGTAAGAATAATTTCTGTACGGCGATTTTTTGCTCTAGCTTCGGTTGTTTTAGCTGGGTCTATAGGTAAATAAGGACCTCTTCCTGCAGCTGTTAATCTTATTGGGTCGATATTTGAGTTTTGTAAAAGAATTTTCACAATAGAAGTTGCTCTTTTTGCACTTAAATCCCAGTTGTCTTGAATGTTTCCACCACCCGAATATGCTAAATCATCGGTATGTCCTTCAATCAAAATGTTGATTTCTTCATTATTTTCTAAAACTGTAGCAAGATTTTTTAGAGCTTGCACACCTTTTGGATCAACATCCCATTTTCCAGATTTGAACAATAATTTTTCTTCGAGTGAAACATAAACTTTCCCATCTTTTTGTGTAACTGTTAATCCATCGCCTTCAAAACCTACTAATGCGTCTGAAACTTTTTTACGTAAAGCATTCATTATAGAGTCTTGAGCATTTAAACGAGCTTGTAGTTCTTGAACTTTTGCATTTTTATCTGCTAATTCTTTTTCTTTAAGCTCATTTTGAATTCGCATAGCATCAAGATTTGCTCTTTCTTGGTTTAATCTTGCCTCTAAATTACGCAAATCGTCTTCTTTTCTTTGTAATTCTTCACGAGTTTGTTGTAAAAGACCCATAGCTTTTTGTGCATCAGCATCTGCACCTTGTCTAAGTTTTTCTTGATTTGCTAACAATTGATTATACAAATCGCTAATTTTGTCGTATTGTGAAGTCAATGTACGATATGCGTTACCTTTAATTAAAGTGTCTGTTGATAAAGCGTTGTAATCAGTTTTTAGCTTATCTAATTGTGCTTGCAATTCATTATTTGTTGTTGATAATCTTTCATTTTCTTTTTTAAGTTCATCTCTTTCACCTTGATATGTGTCTTTCAGAGATTTAACATCTTCAAACTGACGTGCAGGTACACAAGAAAATACTATGCCCGACATCGCAAAAATTATAAATATTTGTTTAATAAATGACATTTTCATTGCAATAAAATTTAATATTCATACAAAAATAATGGTTTTAAATCAAAAAATATAGGATAAAAATATTTTTTATTTACAGGAGTCTGTTAGTTAAATTTTTAGGAGATTAATGCTTGCAAAAAAGTGATGGGAAATCAAGTTTTCTATTATTTCTTAGTTTTAAATTGTATTTTTTGTTTTGCTTAGTAGAATGGAATAAACCCATTGAACTGATTGTTAGTCAACAGAACAATGAGTTTATCCAAGCAAATTGTCATTTAATTAACAAGAACTAAGTTGACAGTTTGAGTATCGTCTCCAGTTGTGCGAATAATATCAGTAAGGGCTTGATATTTGATGCCGTTTACTGTAACTGTGGCATAAATTTGCCAATTTCCGTCGGTTAAATTTGTGAAACTATAATTTCCATTTTGGTCGGCAATTGTTTTAATTGGATCATCACATAAAGTTGTGGAGCCATAATACAAATATACTTCTGCACCTGAAGCATAGTACTGAATTCCACTTATAGCTCCAGTATAAATAATTTGACCAGAAATTTCACTTTCTTCTTTTGTACAACTGCTTAATACAATAGTAAATAAAACACTTAAAATTGTTATAAATATAATTTTTCTCATGTTATAATTCTTTTAATTTATTTTTCCTACTCATATGGCTTTTCGGTTACGCCTCGTTTTTTAGAGTGGTTTCTGATTTCCACTTTTTAAATTATTAAGATTGCTTGAAGATTTGGCAACATTTAGGCGGTTCTCTTGTCTTTAACATTTTAGTTATTTTTTGTGCCTTTAAGTTCCAATTGGGCGGTTTATAAAAAAAAGCGTGGAACTGTAACTTTATTTGCTTTCGAGGTACCGCCAGACACCCACCGGCCAAATAAACACAGCCCACGCCGTAGCGTGAGCGTTTTACTTAGTATTTTTGACCGGTTAAGAAAATTGGCGGTTTTCGAAAGCAAAAATAAAAGTTAACGCTTCGTTATTTTACTATTTTATAACTATTAAGTCATTATCGTTTTTTATTAATGTTTTTTAAATACATATTTATAAATGCAAATTTAATATAATTATTGAATGTTAAAAATTTTTAACAAAATATTAGTTTCAATCTAAATTATTTTGTTTCAGTTTACTCCCTTTCAAATGTTATGTTATTGTTTAAAACATATTTTATCAATCCGTATTTTTTCGCAACAAAAATTTCTTTTACAGTAAAATCTTTCCATTGTTCTGTAAAATCTTTAAATTCAAAGTGTAAAACTTCGGAATAGTTAGAGTTACCAACAACATAGGAATCAAGAATTTCGGCAGTTGATTTAATTTGTGTATTGTTTTCAAGTTCTTCGTCTGTTGAGTTTGACAAATTCCCAAATGGTGTATAAATGCGAGAAATAGTTTTGTTTTTTAAGTCAAATGCAAAACAAATATCATTAAGGTCCATATAAATTTCATCTCCTTCATCATCATTATAAAAAGCAGCTGTTAATGAAAATGAAAATTTTGCACTATAATTTGAAGTAAATTCTTGAAAATGATATTCCGTATTTGCTCTCCTAGTTGTAAAAAAAAGAATTCCTCCAGCAGATTC
>DAONZU010000084.1:0-3528 GCA_035406965.1 Bacteroidales bacterium | reverse complement strand
CCATTGTCAATTACTGTTGTTTCGCAAGGCGGACGACCACATGCTCGCAACAAAAGCATTGATAATAAACAAAATCCAAAAATCTGTAATTTATAAAGCATAATTCTTAAAATTTGATACAAAGATATAGTATTTAAACGTTAAAAAAACACTTATTATTAAAAATATATAGGTTTTTTTAAAGCATTTTTTTATTTTAGCAGTAAATTTTTTGTGAATGAAGTTTGTTAAAAAACCACATAATTTAATAGCAGTTCTTACCGCTGTTTTTAGTTTTATTATTTATGTTTTAACTCTGTCGCCAACAGTAAATTTTTGGGACTCAGGCGAATTTATTTGCTGTGCTAATACTTTACAAATAAACCATGCTCCTGGAAATCCAACTTATCTGCTTCTTGCCAGAATTTTTTCAATCTTTGCTTCAAGTCCACAAAAAATTGCTTTTGCAATAAACTTGTTTTCTGCTTTTTCGGCTGCTTTTGCAATATTTTTTGTTTTTAAAACCATATTTTGGTTTAGTGAAAAATTAATGGCAAAAAAGAGTAATTTAGACCCTAAAAATTTTTACTTAGTTTCAATTCTTGCATCAATAATTGGAGCTCTAAGTTTAGCTTTTTCTACAAGTTTTTGGGCAATAGCAACCGAAGCAGAGGTTTATTCTCTTTCCTTATTTTTCACATCTTTATGCCTTTGGTTGATGACAAAATATTTAGATGAGGCAAACCGCAAAGCAAATAATTTGATAGTTTTAATCGCATTAATGCTTGGATTAAGTCTTGGTGTTCATCAACTTAACATTTTGATAATTCCAGCTTTAGTATTTTTATTTTATTTTCACAAATATAAATTTTCTTATAAAGGATTTGCAATCGCAACAGTTTTAGCTATTGGTATATTAATTTTTGTTCAAATTTTTGTTGCAGGTTTACCACAAATTTTAGCTTGGTTCGAGAAAATATTTACAAATCACTTATCTGCTGGATATTATGTTGGCTTAATTAGTTTTTCGTTAATTTTTATTTTGCTTATAGGTTTGGGAATTTATTGGTCAGGAGTAAAAAATAAAAAAGTGTTAAACTTAATTTTTACAAGTTTTTTAATGTTTGTAATAGGCTATTCAAGCTATGCAATTATTATAATCAGGTCGGCATCTAATCCACCAATTGACCATAATAATATTGAAAATATTTACAATTTTATTTCTTACTTAAATCGCGAACAATATGGCGACCGTCCTTTATGGAAAGGACAACAATTTTCGAGCAAATTAGATAAAGCAAAACCTTACAAAAAAGGACAAGCAATTTACGATAAAGCTAATGGCAAATACCAACTTGTTCATTATAAGCCAGTTGCTAACTATAAAAAATCAGATATTAGATATTTGCCCAGAATGTGGAGCGATAATCCTCTTCATATTTATGCTTATTCTGAATGGACAAATATTGAGCAAACAGAAATTCCACGAGCCTCGCAAAATTTTGGTTTTATGTTTCGCTACCAGTTTGGACATATGTATTTGCGATATTTTATGTGGAACTTTGTTGGAAAACAAAATAATATTCAGGGACATGGAGATGCTATTCATGGAAATTGGACAAGCGGAATAAAATTTATTGATAATTTTCGCTTAGGAAATCAAGATAAAAAACCTGATTTTTTAAAGAAAAATCAAACGGCATATTATTTTCTACCTTTTATTTTAGGACTTATAGGGATTTTTTCACAATTAAAATTCGATAAAAAAAATCTGTTTGTGATTTCTGTGTTTTTTATTTTTACAGGTATTGCAATTGCTTTTTACTTAAATCAAAGTCCTTACCAAGTTAGAGAAAGAGATTATGCTTTTTTGGGGTCTTTTTATGCCTTCACAATTTGGATTGGACTTGGTATTACAGGATTATATTTGTTTTTACACAAATTTTTGAAAAAGAAATTTTTAATTTTTGCTTTGGGAATTTTAGGATTTTTAATTTCTCCAGCTCAAATGCTTTTTAAAAATTACAAAATTCAAGATAAAACTAACAACGATTTTGCTTATCATTTTGCACGAAATTTATTAAATACTTGCGACCAAGACGCTATCTTGTTTGTGTCTGGCGATAACGAAACTTTTCCACTATGGTATTTGCAAGAATGTGAAAAATTTAGAACAGATGTAAGAGTAATAAATTTAAGTTTTTTAAATAATGATTGGTATATAGACCAAATTCAGAGAGCTGAGCGTGGAAATAAAGCTATAAAATTAAATTTAGATAGGAGTAAGTATATTTCAGGAAAAGCTGACATTATACCTATAATAAATAATACAGCAAAATATTATTCTTTTATTTATGATAAGGAATATGAAAAAATTGACGGAGAGTATAGTCAAATTCATGATGAATTTTGCAGTTTGTTAAAAAAATCTGGTTATGCCAATAAATATAAATTAGAATTTGAAAGTTTTGAAGAATATTTTAGAAATATAAAAGCTTTTGGCAACAACGAAAACTTTAAAGATTTTTGTTCAATAATTTATAATTTAGAAGACGATGAAATTCAAAAATATTATGGAATTACTGAGCAACAAGCAAACAAACTTATTTCAGATTTAGACAATTTTTTAACTTCTCAAATTTTATATCTTGGAAATATAGAAGCAAAACTTGAGTTTATGTTTTCCGAAGACACAAGTTTAATGGTCGTGTCAAAATTTTATGATTACCCTACTAATTATTGTCCAGGTTATGAATTTAATATGAAATTAAATAAATCAGAAGCAATAAAATATTTTGAACAAGTAGGTTTGCGTGAAGAACTTTTGGTTGATGAAATAATTTGGCAAATTGATACAAGTCAAAAATATTTGAATAAATCTCAACTTATTGCATACCAGATTATTAATGAAAACAATTGGGAAAGACCAATTTATTTCTCATCGTTTTTAGATAAGCAAAATTATTTTGGATTAGAATCATATTTATATTTAGAAGGTTTGGCTTACAGGCTTTTCCCAATAAAAACAGAATTTACAACCAATGATTTAGTTAACGTAAATTCTTACAAAATGTATGATAATTTTATCAACAAATTCAAATGGGGCAAGCTAAATTATATTGACGAAAGCATAGAGAATATATTATTTCTTCTAAGAGCAGATTATACAAAATTATCAAGAGGTTTGTTTTTAGCACAAGCTTATGATGCTTCGGAGCAAGCAATATCTCATTGCATAAAAGTAATTCCTAATAAAAAAGTTAACTTTGATTATTATACGGTTGGATTAGTACATTCATATTACAGATTAAGAAAATTTCCCGAAGCAAGTATATTAACTTTAATGATAGCAGAAAATGTTGAAAAGGAATTAGAGTTTTATAATAGTCTTTCTGTTGAATTAAAAAGTGGATTAACACAATCTTATATAAAGCCAAAACAGACTTTAGAAGAACTAATGATTTTAGCGAAACAGTATGAAAAATCAGAAAATACAGAAACTTATAAAAAGCTAAAACAAATTTATGATAAAACAATTAATCTAAAATA
>DAONZU010000083.1:0-10169 GCA_035406965.1 Bacteroidales bacterium | reverse complement strand
CAGCCCTTTTTCCTTGTATGTAATTTTATAAGTTTAGAATTCTTTATTACCGGTATCTTTTATAATTGAAGAACCTGGTTGTCCTTTAGGAATTTCATCTTTAGCTTTTTCTTCCTCTTTTTCTTTTCCATAATCAGTTGAAATAACACTAAATTCTGTCCTTCTATTTAATTGATGCGCATCTTCTTTTTGTTTATTGTCTTTAAGCCTATTAATGTATTCTTCTGACAAAACATCTCCCTCTTTGAAGTATGGAAATTCTTTTGCTAATTCTTTTGTAATTTCTCTAGGCTCGCTTTTACCAAAACCTTTAGCAGTCAAACGATCGGTTTTTATTCCCTTTGAAATTAGATAGTCAACACAAGATTTTGCTCTTTCCAAAGATAAGTTCATATTATAATCGGCAGCTCCTCTAAAGTCGGTATGAGATCTAAGTTCAATAGCAATATGAGGATTATCTTCTAAAGTTTTTACCAAACCATCTAACGAAACTGTTGATTCTGGTAACAATGTAGCCTTGTCATATTCATATAAAATATTAGGTAATACAATTACTCGTGGTATTTTAGCCAGATTTAGAACTATATTTATCACAGTATCGTATTCAACTTTCATTGTTGTAAATTTAGCTGAAGTTGCAAAATAATCTTTACCTCCATCTGCTTTAATTTCATAATTTTTATTTACTTCTAATTTATAATTAAAAGTTCCATTTTCTGCGGATAGGAAATCAGCTACAAGCCCATCGTCATTATACAAGCTAAGTTTCACATCTTTTAGAGTTCTTATTTTTAACATATCTGTAGTATCTCTAACTACTCCGTTCAAAGTTATTGATAGTGGTGGTAAAACAAAAGAGTAAATATCATCTCCTCCTTTACCTCCTTTTCTATTTGAAGACAAATATCCAGTTTCTTCATTTCCATAAAAAATAATTCCAAAATCATCAAACGAAGAGTTTATTGGATATTTTAAATTTTCTATGTCTGTAATATTTCCTTTTTCATCTTTAATTACTTTATAAACATCATAACCTCCCATTCCTTTATGTCCGTCTGATGCGAAATATAAAGTTCCGTCTGCTCTTACAGTTGGGAACACTTCATCTCCAAGGCTATTTATTATTGGTCCTAAATTTACAGGGTGTCCTGCATTATTAGCTTTTATTGTAGATCTATAAATATCCATTCCTCCATATCCTGTTGGTGCTTCTCCCGAAAAGTACAAATATTTATCATCATTAGATAATGCTGGATGTCCGACTTCATAATTTTCGAAGCCTGGAATATTTACTAGCATTGCTTCTCCCCATACATTTCCTTTTTTACTTGCATAATATATTTTACAAGGCTCGTCCACTTTTTTTCCTGCTTTACATCTAGTAAAATACATTTCTGTACCTTTGTTTGATACTGTGCATGCTCCTTCGTCATCTTCTGAATTTACTCCTCCTGCAACAGGTGTTGGTTCGCTCCATGAACCTTTTCTATCTTGAGTTACTTCAAATATATCTGTAAATTTTTGACCTGTTTTATAATTGCTTCTTTCTCCTATAGTTCCTTCGCGAGAGGTCGTAAAATATAATGTTCTATAATCTTTACTTCCCCAGGCAGGCGAAAAGTCAAAATTTTGCGAGTTAAAATTAGAAACGTTAGTAACCTTATATCTTGTTGGACGACTTATCCATTTTGGCACAATAGAACAAGACTCCATACCTGCAACAGCTCTATGGTCTTGAGGCGAAACCTGAAGATATTGTTTGTAAACATCAATTGCATCTT
The DNA here is from genome assembly GCA_035406965.1 of Bacteroidales bacterium. Lineage (GTDB taxonomy): Bacteria > Bacteroidota > Bacteroidia > Bacteroidales > ML635J-15 > Bact-19. The sequence continues at coordinate 8,388 of DAONZU010000083.1, read as the reverse complement.
CATATTTACCATTCATCCTTAATGCATCTGCATAAAATAACAAAACGTCTGGTTTAATAACTCCTTTTACATAATTATTTTTAGCAACTTGAAAATACAATTCTGATTTATCAGAGTCGCCTAAATTTTTAAAACAAATACCAAGTTTGTAATTAACAGAGGCTTTATCCTCTTGAGTTCTCAAACTCGGAATAGCCTTCAAATAATAGTCTTTTGCAACTTCATACTGGAATGTGTTATAATATTCATCTCCCTTTGTAATCAAAGAGCTTTGTGCTGTTAATAACACTGGTATAACCATTACTGCAATAAAAAAAACAATATGTTTCATAGTCTTAGCTTTTTCATTTTAAAACTGTTCAAATATAATAAACTTTATTTTTCTATATACACATCTCTTAAAAAATGTTTTGCTTCTGTTAATGTTTTTGTGTTAACTATCTCTTTAGCAACACGATAGCCTTTTAATTTATAATAAATTATATAATCATTTTCTGGCAATAAGTCAATTTCATAGCTTCCGTTAACGTCAGATTGCTGCGAATCCATCAAAATATATTCATCATTCATTATTTGTATATCCACATTTGCCATTTTTTCTTTTGTAATTTTATCATAAATTGTTCCAGAGAGCGTAAATTCTAAAGAAGGAAGTAAAAAATGATATAAATCTGATTTTCCTAAACCTCCTGTTCTTGTAGAAGATAAAAACCCCTCTTCTTTCATACCTATAAAAACTATGCCAAAATCATCTCTAGAGGAATTTATTGGGAATCCTAAATTAGAAATATCATACTTAATTCCTGAAATATGCTTAGCTCTAAAGATGTCAAACCCTCCCATTCCTGGATGTCCATCAGACGAAAAATACAAATCGCCATTACTTCTAACATAAGGATGAATTTCATCAGCTTCAGTATTTATATAGTGTCCTAAATTTTGAGGGTAACCAAAAGGTGTATTTTTTCTTTCTCTAACAACTTTATATATGTCTTTGCCTCCTAAACCTCCTAGTAAAGAGTCTGCTACAAAATATAAAGTTAATTCATCATCACTAATTGCAGGATGCCCTATTGAAATATTTTCGGGTATTCCAAGTATTTCCACTTCTTTGATTTGCCCCCAATAGCTTCCAACACGCTTAGCCACAAAGATTCTACACCCTTTATCCTTTTTTTTGTCGTATTGACATCTTGTAAAATACAAATTATTTGACTTATAATTTAGACAAGCTGCTCCTTCTTCGTCTATTGTATTTACCAAACCTGGAACGATAACAGGTTTAGACCATTTCCCAAATTTATCTTGTTCTGAAAAAAACAAATTTGAACAATATTCTCCAGATTCTGGACTAATAGAAACATGAGTTGGTGCATAACGTCCCGATGTAAAATATATTTTATGTTTATTTCTAACTTCATAAAAAGGACAATAATCATGTTCGCCAGAATTTAAAATCGCAAATAATTCTACTTTATGGCGAGTTGGGTTTTCAATTGAAGAAAAAGTAAAGTCTATACTTTCCACTCCTTTATTTGCTAATTTGTGTTCGGGAGCTAAATTTTTAAAAATCTCATACTGAATTAACGCAGAATCGTATTTTTGCAACATTTGTAGAGCTTCTCCATAATATAAAAATTGTAGTGGGTCAGAATATCCAAAATCTATAGCTTTTTTAAAATATAATGCAGACTCTTCTGGTTGTGAAAGTTTTTTGTAACAATATCCTATTTTAAATGATGATTCTGCAATAATGCGTGGTTTATTTTTAGATTTCTTAATTTGAGTTAAATATAATTGAATTGCTTGTGCATATTGCTCTTTGTCCAAAGCAACATTTGCATTTTTCAAATGTTTCTGCCCTAAAAACGTTAGTGGCAAAATTAAGCTTATTACAAAAAGAAAATATTTACTCATGTAAGAATTTTTGAAAACGTAAAATAACAAAATTTTTACATTTTAAACAAATTTAAAATGCAAAAAACAAAAAAAGCTGTCTCATAAGTATTCAAATTCATTTGAACACCTATAAAACAGCTTAATTATTTTGCCTCAATTTTTGTTTAAAGGCAAACCAACTAAGTTGCAATTTTTTAAAATTATTTAAAACTTTCTAAATTTTCCATTAATTGACGACGAGCAAAAAATATTCTACTTTTTACTGTACCTATAGGAAGATTTGTTTTATCAGCAATTTCCTTGTACTTAAATCCATCAACAAACATCTGGAAAGGTATTCTATATTCTTCTTCTAAATTATCTATAGTTGCTTGAATATCTTTGGTATTAATGCTGTTTTCTGCATTATACTCTTCGTACATAGTATTTTTTAAGATATACTCATCTTCTGTCTCATCATTAATGGTGTTTTTTGCAGATAATTTAGTTACTTGATTCAAATATGTATTGCGTAAAATTGTAAATAACCAAGCCTTAATGTTATTGTCGGCTGTGTATTTATCACGATACTGAATAGCCTTTACAAAAGTATCTTGAACTAAGTCCTTTGCTGTCTCCATATCTTTAGTCAGACTAAGAGCGAAATATCTCAAGCTCTTTTCTAAGTCTAATAATCTTGTGTTAAATTCTTGTGTGCTCATTGTTTTATTATTTTAAATTATTCAATAATTGTATTTAAGTATTTCAATGCAATAATACTAATTTATTTTCATATAAACCAAATTTTTCACATGATTTTTATCAACAATTACATGAAAAACAGCTCTATTCTAAATAACTTAATTTTTGAAATTTAGTGCTTGTAGTGCGTGTGTGCGAAATATTTTCGGTTTGTATAAATTAGCTTTAATTCGATTTTTTTTGCAAATTTTTAAAAGTTCAGCAACAATCCACCTACTCCAACAATAAGTCCTATTATTATACTTATAGTTTTCATAATCACAAAACTCTTTTTTGATTCTGCTAACAGTGGCAGTGAGCCATGTCCGTTTTGCACTATACTATTTGCCAATAAAATACTGAATGGTATTGTTCCTTGTAAGAATAAAATTAAAAACACTAAGTGAGGACCTGATTGTGGAATTATACCTACTGCTATTGCTATCAATAAAACGACAAATAGGTGGTCATAAATCCAGTTTCCAAAATTTGCAAATTGTAATAAAATATTTACAGCTAACAAAGTTACAAATATCCAAATTAAGATTTTAGGCAAATGTTTTTTTATTAAATGTTGCCACAAGTGTTTTTTTATAAAATGGTCTTTAGTAAAAAGCACTACAATCAGTGCAAAAAATGCAGATATTAAAATCGTAATTCTAACCCAATCTATGCCGTGTTCGTGATTATGATGTAAATTTTCATTATGCGAGTTTTCAGAAATATGTTCATGCTCATGTTCGCAATTATGGTTATGAGAATGTATAATATTCAAATCGCTCATTTCCACTTTTTTTGCTGAACTTGCTGCTGGAAGTGAAAAAATTAATTTATCTGAATGTGTATGTCCAATAACTCCACCAAAGGTTAAGCCAATTATAGCAATAATTATTGCTAATATTATCATTCGTTTTGGTAAAAAACTAAAATTTTTAAATGAAAAAGTACTTCTTGGTGTATCGCAACAATCATTGTGGTCGTGAATATCGAATGAAAATTCTTTATTTGCAGCATAATTTTTCAGTTTTAAGTATTTGTCAGCTACAAACCCTAAGACAATTGCCAATACTGCTAAAATTGCAAACATAAATATAGCTGTTTTTGGCATAAGTGCTAACATAAAATATGCCTCATCTCCTACAGTTGCGATCATAGCAGCAAGCATTGCTCCAAAAGTAAAAAGTCTGTGAGTATAAAGCGATACGGCAGTAAAAACGCCCATACAACCTGGTAGAAGTCCTAAAACTGTTCCTGTTAGAATTTGCATTCCTGGCTTTTTGCTAATAACTTTAGTTAGTTTTCCTTGGCTCAAAACATTAAGGAATTCAATTAATAACATAACAATTACAACAAAACTTGTAATCATTAATGTTTCTTGTACTATACCATTCCAATTTAAGTTTTTAATAATTTCCAAAAACTTTGTCATAATAAAACTTTAATTGTTTTTTCGACTGCAAAATTAATAATTACTAACAATAAAATTTTAGTTTTGTTCTACATTTTCTACAGAAATTGCAATAATTTCTATTTTTCTTTCTCGCGATGCAGCTGGACTATATATTGAATTTCGCGGGTCTTTTGGGTCATCGCTAACTTTGCCGTCTGAGAGAGTTTTCCCAAAAGCTACAAATTCATATTCTAATTGTCCTGCTTGTATGTAAGGAAGGAATATACCATTGTCGTATTCAGCAAAATAATTAACTAAACTTGATATTCGGCGTTTTGCAAGATTGATATTATAAGCAGCTGTATTCAACGGACTTGTGTAACCTTTTATTGTAACTATAATTTTTTGACCTTCAATTAAAAGTTCATGCATCAAATTTGTAAATTCTAACAATTTATTGTAGTTGTCTTGCACATAATAAGAAAAATAATAATCTATGCTATCAATAGCCATCAACTTTTCTGTTTTACCCAATCCTTTTGAATACATTTTTCTATAAGTTTCTTGTAAATCTAAATAGTCAAAATAGCTTGTCGAATAATTTATACTTGTAACAGTATCCCATGAATTTGGCACTGGTTGGTCGTTATGAAAATACAGTGTAATTGGAACTAAAAGTTTTGTTTTTGTAATAATAGTTGTTATCTTTTTTTCAGTAATTAATTCTGGAGGTAATTCTTTTTCAAGTTCGTAATAAAACAAATCGTTGCAACAGCTTTGCTTTTCGACCGCAAATGCAGATTTTCTATTACTAGTAAAGAAAGCTAATCCTTGTTTGGGATACATTTTATAATAAGTATCATTTTGAGCGGTATTGACAGGATAAGCTAAACTTTCAACTTTTTCCCATTTTGTAAAGTCTCCTTTTACCTTAAAAATATCATAGCCTCCTAAATTTTCGTACCAATCAGACGAAAAATATAGACACGAATCTTTAATATTATAAAAAGGAGTAATTTCATTTCCTGGCGTATTAATTACAGAGCTTGTGTCTAAAAAGTTTCTTAGAGTTATATCTTCGATAATTGGTCTTCCTAAGTTTCTTACTACTCCCCATGATTCATCTGGCAACATTTCGACATAATAAATGTCGTATCCTCCTTCCCCTCCAGGCTGGTCAGAAGAAAAAATAAGTATATTATTTTCATTTTCTCTTTCCAACACAAACGGATGTGTCGAATTATAACCTAGTTTATTTATAATATCAGGCAATTTCTGGGGTTCAGTCCATTTATTATTGATATATTCAGACGAGTAAATATAAGTATTCCCTGTTTTATAAGACTCTGAAACTGTAAACCACATTTTTTTTTCATCTTTTGAAAAGTGTGGATTTGCAATATCATAATCAACTTTATTTATTGTTTCATCAAAAAGTTCAGCCTCAGAATCATTCTCGAAGAAATTTATTTGATAAATTTTTGATTTATAATCTCTTATGCTGTCATCGACAGGTTTTATTGAGGCAAAAGTTAAAATAGAATCTTTATAAAATGCAGTAGAAAAGTCGCTAAAAACAGAATTTATATTAGTATCGCATTGAAAAACTTCTATTCCTGATGGATTTGTGTACATTCTCCAAGCTTTTTCGCAATTTAATATTTCTTGTTTTGATTTTTTTACTTTTAAATTAGTATCATCATTTTCTTTAATTGCTATGAATTGCTGATAATTATATTGGGCTTTAATAAAGTCTTCGTTTGCTTTTAGCATTTCTGCATAATAAAAAATTGCTTCGGGATATTTTTCAGGATTTTTTTCAGTTAAATATCTATAATGTTTTGCTGCTCTTACATAGTCATTATCTAAGCGATAAGCTTCGCCTGCTTTCCATACAATATCATACATTCTGTGATTTAATTTTAAAGCTTGATCGTAAAGTTTTGCTGCTCCGTACCAATTTTTTTCCTGAAAAGCTTTGTCGCCAGATACTATAAGGTTAACTACTTCTTTGTTTTGTGCCGTAGAATTTATTCCTATAAATATTATCGCTATGTAAATTAAAAGTTTTTTCATCAAATAAAATCTGGACATTTTTTGTACTCTGGTGCTTGAAATGGTCGTGGTTTGAAAAATATATAAATTATCGAAAATTCTGCTCCGCCTTTGCCTCTACTGATTGTGCTTAGTTTCGAAAAATTTATATCGTAATTAAAACATATTTTAAAATTATGATATTTTACACCGAACACTATAATTCCAGCATCTTTTGCTCTAAGTAGTCCACCAAAATATATTGATTGCAAATCAAGTGGATTATAGTCTAAACGAAAAATTCCACCAACATCTACTTCGTTATGTTTTTGCTGATGCATATGTAAAGCATGTGCTTCTATGTACAAATCTTCTTTTAGTTGATATTCAGCAAAAGCAATTGTTGAATATTTTATTGGTAAGATCATTTCTGAATTTTCAAAAAAACTACGTTTTGGCTGAAACAAATGATATGCTGAAAATCCTAATTCAAAATTTAGTTTGTGATTATATGTATATTTCAATTTTGTTCCTACTCCAAAATCAGGATATGACATTTTTTGATTTACTAAGATTTCATCAGAAGGTAAATTTTCATCAAATCTTTCACCATCATATTGGTTTCCAAAATATAAATTATTAAAATTTATACCATGCATTACATAACCACCCGAAAGTCCCAATCCTATCTTAAATTTTTGAGATTTATCCACATTTAATTGATAAGCCAGATTAATATATAATTGCGTTGTTCCAAAACGACCGTCTCCTGCAATATCGTTATTTATTTGTAAACCAATGCCTGAGCGTGATTGTTCAATAAAAATATTATCAAAACCTGCGTCTATTGAACCTCCAAAACTTGAATACGCATTTGTAAATGTATTCCATTGATTTTTATTATTTAAAGCAGCTCGATAATCTCCACCGAAATCGCCTGTATTGGAAGGGTTTAAAAAAAGAGGTGCTGAAAAAAATTGACTAAAATGTATATCTTGAGAATACAGATTTTTTTTTGCAAAAAATGCAAAACTTATTGTCAATATTGCTAAAATTATTCTTTGCATGAATTAATTGTAAAGTTAATAATTTTTGCAATAATTCAAATGCTAAATAAAAATAATTTTTTAATTTTCGTTATTTTTATGTATTATTGATACCACACAACTTTTGCAAGTTATATGCTTCATCTAAAAGCTCTGCCTCTTGCAAATAACCAGATTTTTGACATTGTTCTAACCAATATATAATATTTTTCAAATTATTATTGGTTTTTTGTTCATATTCTTTTTCTTCTTTTCTGTTGTCGGAAATAATTCTGTTTTGGTAAGCACTAGTAGCATTTAGAGTAGAACCCAACAAGCGAACAGCTATAGGTTTTTTATTTTGCTCAATTAAGTATTCATACAAGTCTATCATTTGAATACTAAATTTAAAAAGTCTCTTGACTGTTTGAAGGTTTTCTTTATTTTCCATGGCAGTATATTTTTTTTCTAATATACAACATTTTTTTCGTAAAAACAAATAAATTTCTAAATTTTATTGCCGGTTTTATAAAAACATAAGCTATTTATACTAAATCTATTTTACAAGTATTATATTTTATTTTTTGTTCAAACTTTTTTTACATTTATATAAAATTTGTTTTCTAATTATACAATAAATAAAAAACATTTTCGTTTTACTTGAAATTAAAATCAGACTTGCCTATGGTAAACAACTACATTTATTATTACATTTTTAATTCAGAATTACCAAAACACACTCAAGAAGAATTGATAAACTTCAACGAAATTGATGAAGATAGCGAAATTCTGAATTTATTGCCCGAATTTTCTCCTGATGATTCGGTTTTGGAAAAGATATTTGAGTTGCTATAGACTCACAAATAAAAAGCTGTCTTAACATAAAAACTAAGACAGCTTTTTAACAAATTAAATCAAAATTATGAATATTTATTCAACAAATAAATTGATTAATATATGATTTGAAACAAACATACCTTCCCTAGTAAAACTTAAAAAATTTTCTGCCAAATTAAACCAATCTTGATTTAATTTCGAAACTTTTGTTTTTAGTCTGCTTAATTCAGAATTTCCAAAACAATGTTGGTAGTCTTCTAAATTTATTCCTTTACTTGTTCTTAAGTTTAGCATTAAATATTCATTTATAATATCGCTTTCGTTTAGTTTATCATATTCTACGAAAAAATTATTTTTTAATCCTTCTGAAATATAGTCTTGGATATTTGTAGTGTTATAGAATCTTTGTTTTCCATCAAAAGAGTGTGCCGAAGGTCCAAATCCATAATAAATCGACCTATCCCAATACGAAGAATTATGATG
>DAONZU010000082.1:0-10170 GCA_035406965.1 Bacteroidales bacterium | reverse complement strand
ATATCCTTAACACTGGCATAAGGAGTAAACATTTCTGTTTTATCCTTTATTAAATCAATATAATAATATGGATTTCTAAATTCAATATGCTCTACCCTTTCTGAATTTAACTCCAAATTATTAAAATTAAAATATCTATACTCATTTGCTGCATCAAAAATTATTTTATCGTCCCACTCATACACTATTTTATCATTATCAACAAAAGAAAATGGGAAATCATATTTTGCAGTATTCCATTGATAATTCTGAATAACAACTGGTTTCAACTCTACTTGAGGGTCGTAAATATTTAACCCTTTTTTATAAATTGTAAAATCTACTTTTTGAAAATGCAAACGATAATCATTTAGCAAAGCTCTGTCGGTTCGTGCTTCTATTTCAAGAACATTTTCAAAAAGCATAAATCTTTTCGTAATTACAACTTTAGTTTCTTCGCCAGATTTCACATAAACTATCAATAAGTAATTTCCAGATTTTGTTAATTCAACATCGCGATTAGGAATTTCAAGATTATAATGAGTATAATTTACAAAAGTATTATGCGAATCTTCAAAATCTTTAATTTCATTTTCTTCAAAACCAGTAGCATACTCAAAATACATTAAATTTGATGGTTTCCAATCATAAGTGCAATGAAGTATTGTATAATAATAAGTTTCGGGATTTGACTCAAGTTGGTCAAAATTAAATGAAAGTATATTATCGCTTCCAAACTCCATTAGTGGATAACCTTGCTCCCATTCAATCGGATGCATTCTTACAGTTTTAATATTTTTTTCAAAAACAGCATCTTCACACTTAATATTTTCTTTATCAATTGAAAACACTGGCATACTGAGAAAAACCAAAAAGGTTAAACAAAGAATATTATTTTTTTTTGCTGGCATAAAACTTGTATTTTTTAATAATTGAACAAATTTAATTAATTTTACAAAAATTTTAATTATGAAACGTATTTTATTCATATTTACTTTATGTTTTTTTGCATTTTCTTTATTTTCACAAAGCATAAATACAAAAGCTATAGAAAAAACTAACAATATCAATGCCAATTATAAAACTATTGTTGGTACAAAAATAAAATTAATTCCACCTCGTGGATTTACTGAAAGCAAATCATATACTGGTTTTCAGCACGAATTAGCTGGCAGTAGTATAATTGTAAGCGAAATTCCTGGCGAAGTTAACAGAAATATGATTGGTCTTGATAAAAAATACCTATTTAAAACTGGAGTTATTGTTGACAAACAAACTTTTTATAAAATAAATGACTTTGATGCAATGCTAATTGAAGGGAAACAAGTAGCTTACGGAAAAACTTATACTAAAATAATGTTGCTTATAGGAGATATTTATAGGTCTTATTTAATTTCTGCTTCAATACCTCCAAATGTGTCGCAACGACATATAGAAGAAGTTAAAGAATCTATTTTAGGAGTTATTTATGACCCAAAAATTGAATCTCAACTAAGCGACAGATTTGATTTTAGCGTTGATGTAAGTGGTACAGGACTTAAAAAAGGAAATTTGATGTTGAGTTCTCTCACCTATTCTGACGATGGTAATGTGCCTTCAAAAACACAAGAAAAAACTTCAATGACAATCAGAAAATCAACTGTTTCAAAAGCTTTGAGCGAAGAAGAAAAAATAATTTTATGCAAAAGACTTTTCGAAGCTTATCCATTAGAATGGGATAGTAAAATCAAACAAGAACCCAAACCTTTTGTTACAGCTAACAACATTAAAGGCTACGAAATGTATGCACAAGGTACTCAAAAAGAAATATCTGCAAAAGAATTTATTTATCAAACAATAATTTTCGACAATTTAGATTACTATGTAATTACTGGCTTTACCTATGGAAAAGTTGAAGATAATTTAAAAATATTTAAAAAAGTAGCAGCAAGCTTAAAACCCAACAAATAAATGTTTTTTAATCCACTCCTGGATAAGTATCAACTACTTTTACTCTTAAATCTGGATAAGTATCTACTACCTTAACTGTAAAATCTGGGTAAGTATCAACTACTTGCCATTTACCACAAGCGTCAGGATATGTTGTTACAAATTTTACCTTAATATCAGGATAAGTTTCTACATATTGAATTTCTATGTCGGGGTATGTGTCAACGAACTTAACTCTCCCCCAAAGTTTAATTCCTTTATAATAACAATCGCCTGCTAACATAGCTTCGATAGCTTCGGCTTTTTCAAAATCGCTTAAATCAGAAAATTTTAGTTCTGACTCAATTACATTTGTTTCGTCGCAATTGCAATCTTGTGCATAAATAAAGCAAATGCTTAATAAAAACATTGCTAATAAAAATATTTTTCTCATAATTTTAAAGTTTAAATCATTAAAAACTAATGCAAAAATCATTCCTAAAATTAAGGCGTTACTCTTGCTCTCTGTGTGTTAAAATCACATTAACTTTATATTTTTCTTTAAGATATTTTGCCATTGCTTCGGCACAATACACACTGCGATGCCTGCCTCCAGTACAACCAAAACTAATCATCAAAGAATTAAAACCTCTTTCAAGATAATTTTCCACAGTTGAATTTACTGTTATTTTTGCATTTTCTATAAATACATCAATATTCGATTTTGTTTTAAAAAATTCTATTACTTCCTTATCTTTTCCTGTTTTATCTTTATATTCGGCATAACGCCCAGGATTGTGAATTCCTCTACAATCAAAAATAAAACCGCCTCCATTACCGCTTATATCTATAGGTAATCCTTTTTTATAGCTAAAACTAAAAACTTGCACAGTAAATTCATCAAAAACTTTATGTTCATGTTTTTTTGACAAAATCAATTCTTGCAAAACTCTCTTTAACTCAACAAAATCGTCAGAAAGAGGATGTAAAGTCATTAAAGTTTTTAAATTTTCAAGTGCAAAAGGAATACTATCCACAAAATGTTGTTTTTTCTCAATCAAACCTCTTAAACCATAAGCTCCAAAAGTTTGCAACACACGCAAGTAAGCGTATTTATAAAATCTATCGTCAAATTCTTCTTTGTTTAAATCAATATGCTTTGATAATTCAGAAAAATAAAATTCTTTTAATTCAAGTTTGAGATTTTCGGGCAAGCCTGCTCTAGCTTGATACAGCAAAGAAACTAAATCATACTCAGGAGCACCCAGCCTTCCGCCCTGATAATCAATAAAATACACCTCATTATTTTTAACTAAAATATTTCTGGACTGAAAATCTCTAAACATAAAAAGTTTTATGCCTCTACTTCCTAAATCATTAGCTAATTTCTCAAAATCGTCTTGTATTTTTTTCTCATTATACACTATTTCGCTACTATTCAAAAAATAATATTTAAAATAATTCAAATCAAAAAGAATTGATTGAGCATCAAATTTTTGAATAAAATATGCTTTTGAAAAATCAATATGTTCATTTGCTAAGACTTGTATCTTAACCAAAGCAGTTAAAGATTTTTTATAATAATCTATAATTTTTTGAGAGATAGTATTATTTTCTTTTTGCGATTGTAATAATAAATTCAACAATAAATCGTCCCCAAAATCTTCAATAAAATAACAAGTTTTGTCGTCTGAAACAGCATAGATTTTAGGTGTATTAAGATTTAATTTTGTAAAAACTTCTGAATAATAAAGAAAGGTTTCTGTTTCGATAACATTGTCGGAATAAACACCAAGAATGCTTTGCTCTTCAGAATAAAATCTACAATAAAATCTTGGAGAACCAGCTTGAGTAATTTTTTCTATTTTTTTAGGTTCTGAATTATAAACTTTGCGGTAAAATTCAGACAATTTTATTTGTTTATTATTTTGCATATCAAATATTTTTTTCAAAACTATGAAAATTAGTTAAGATTTCACAAAAACATAGTTATATTTAAGCGAAAGATATTTTTCCACAACAAGAATCCCTTTCTGCACCTGTAACAGAAGCTAAGCAATTAATTTTATTTTGCCATCTCAACAAGGCAAGAAAAGCGAATATTAATGCTTCTTTAAAATCAACAATTTTATTTTCTGGCACAACAATATTTACAGACGAAAATTCCTTAATTTTTTCAATTAAAAAACTGTTGTAAGCTCCGCCACCTGTAAACAAAACTTTTGAAAACTTTTTTATATTTTCTGAAATTTGAAAAGCTATGTGAATTGTAAAGGTAGAAATTATATTTTCAACAGAATCAGTGTGCAAATACTTTCCTAAAATCGGAAAGACTTCTTTTTCTACCCATTCTCTACCAAGTGATTTAGGATATTTTTTAGAATAATAATTTAAAGCATTTAATTCTGTCAATAAATCCTTATTTACAATATTTTCTGATGCTATTTTACCATTTTCATCATATTTTTCTCCGATTTTTTGGCATAAATGATTTAAAACAATATTGACAGGACAAATATCAAAAGCAACACGTTTTTCCCTATCATTTTTAAACGAGATATTTGAAAATCCACCTAAATTCACACAAGCATCGTAGTCGTAAAACAACAACTCATCTCCTATTGGAACAAGTGGCGCTCCTTGTCCGCCAAGAGCTACATCACCACTTCTAAAATCGCTTATCACATTTATTCCACAGTGTTTAGCAATCAATTCTCCATCTCCTATTTGCAAAGTCATTCCGTTTTCGGGCTGATGAAAAACAGTATGTCCATGAGAAGCTATTAAATCAACTTTTTCTAAAATACCATGCGTAAAATTATTAACAGCTTTAGCACAAAACTCACTAAATTCTTTTTCTAAATATTTTAATTCAAGAGCAGACATCAAATGAGCCGACAAAAATTTTTGGATTAAAACTGGTTCATAATTTACTGTTTCAGCTTTTACAATTTTGAATATCCAATTATTGTTTTTCTCATCAAATTTAACAAAGGCAATATCTAAACCATCGAGCGAGGTACCCGACATTAAACCAATAATATTAAAACTTTTTTGCATAAAAAATGTTAAAAAACAAAAGAAGTTTAAAAAAATTATAGAAAAAGTAAAAATATAAAAAAAATTTAATATCTTAGCAACAAAATAAAACTTTAAGATTATGCAAAAAATAATTGTACCTATAGATTTTTCTGAAGAATCAATTAAAGGTTTAGAACTCGGTATTATCTATGCAAACAAATTCAAAGCCGACCTGCAAATGGTGTTTGTACAAAAGAAAAAAACTGGCAGATTTCACATTGAATTAAGAAAACAATATGATGCTGCAATGGAAGAATTTGAAGATTTGCTAAGAAAATATAAAGAAAAATTGCACAAGGACTGCGATTTTTCATATATTATCAAAAGCGGAAGAGTGCATGAAGAAGTTGCCAGACAAGCAGAAGCCTTTGATGACTCTATTATCATTTGTTCTACAAATGGCGAATCGGGTTTTTCTGATTTCATAATTGGTAGTAATGCTTACAAAATTGTTCAAACAGCAGACAGACCTGTAATAACTGTAACAACTGAAAAATATATTGGTGATGTAAAACGTATAGTTTTACCACTTGATATTAGCAAAGAAACCAGAGAAAAAGTACCTATGGCAGCTGAAATAGCTAAAGCATTTAACTCCGAAATACATATTGTTAAAGTTACTAGCTCTACAAGCGAAGGAATACATAACAAACTTGAACTTTATGCTTCACAAGTTCAAAAATTTTTAACAGAACAAGGAATTAAATTTCAATCAACTCTTTTAGTAGGAGATAATATTACCGACACTACTATTGAATACGCACAAGCAATTGATGCCGACCTAATTGCAATAATGACTGAGCAAACTTTTTCTCTTTCAAACTTTCTACTAGGTTCATATGCTTACCAAATGCTTAACACTTCTCCTATCCCTGTACTAAGCATTACACCAAAAGGATTATATCGTGTTGAAGGTGTAAGAACAACAGGAGGATAAAATATAAATTCCTAAGGTATTTCATCTTAAAAATTATTTAATGAGGTTGTTTAAGTTTAAAATATTAGTAATAATAATTACATTATTTTTTTCGTGTACAAAAAAATCTGAAAACAAAATAGTTTCAGACACAAACGAAGATTTAAACTTAGAACAAATGATAGAAAAATACTCTAACTATAATTTTAGTAATTGCGATGAATTTATTAAAGTTGGCGATCAAATTATAGACACTTATATTAAAACTGTTGATTTAGCTTTTGATGGTGATATGAATGCCTATTTTGAATTAAACAAATATCCGGAATTTATGGAAAAACTTGATACAATAGCCGACAAATTCTATATAGACTGTCCCGAAAAAATAGACAATTGGATAAACTCTATTGAAAAAAGAACAAGTTTAAGCAATAAAAAAATTATGGCTATTTCGAGTAGCGAAAACGATAGTATTTCTTGGGATGAAAGTGTTGAAGATGAGCTAAATAGACAGATAGAAGAGTTGCAAGAAGATTTAAAACGAATAGCAGACGAAGAAAATAAGTTGAGTTCATCAAATTAATGTCAACAATCAACATTTGCATACCGGTTTTTAATTATGACGTTACCAATTTGGTTTCATCTCTATTTTCTCAAATTAAAAAAATAGATAAGGATTTTAAAATTATTATTTTTGAAGACGGTTCTGAAAAATCTTATTGTGATAAAAATGCAGAACTAGTTAATAAATTTGGTGTAATTCATTTGATTTCTGACAAAAACATTGGACGTAGTGCTACCAGAAATTTACTTGCAGACAAGGCAGCTAGCGGAAAAATAATTTTTTTAGATTGCGATTCTGCATTACCTGACGACAATTTTATCAACCGCTATATTTCGAATGCCGACAAAGACGTGGTTTGTGGAGGTACGATATATTTACCTGAACAAAAAACTGAAAGTGGTTCACTCAGATATAAATATGGCATTTCACGAGAAATGAAAACTGCCGAACACAGAAATAAAAACTCTAACATAGCATTTACTACAAACAATTTTATGATTTCTTGGGAAATTTTTAAAACTGTTAGATTTAGAGAATTTCTAAAAGAATATGGACACGAAGACAGTTTGTTCGGTTATGAATTGAAAGAAAATAATATTAAAATTTTTCATATTAACAATCCTGTAATTCACGAAGGAATTGAATCAAATTCAGTTTTTCTATCAAAAACTATTGCTGGATTGCATAATCTAAAACTTATCGAACAATCACAATTTGCTGGCAAAGATTTTATAAATGACGTTAGAATTGTTAAGACATATCATAAATTAAGAAAAATTCGTTTTGATTTTTTTATGGTATTATTTTTTAATGTTTTTAAAAATATTATCGAAAAACATTTATTATTTTCTAAAAATCCTAAACTGTTATTTTTCGATTTATATAAAATTAGTTATTATTGCAAAATTAAAAAGAAAGAACAATGAGAAAAAAATTATTTTTAAGCTTAGGCTTAATAGGTTTAATTGTAGGAGCAATATTTGTAACTAACTGTTCTACAGTTCCACTAATTGGCAGAAAACAAGTTACATTAATACCCGAATCTGAACTTGTTAGCATGGGTGCTACCAATTACAAAGGTTTTTTAGACACTACGCCTCGTTCAAGAGATGTAAAAAACACTGTTATGCTTGAAGAAGTAGGCTATAAAATATCAAAAGCTGTTGAGCAATACTTGAGAGATAATAAATTAGAAAAAAGAATAAAAGATTTTAAATGGGAATTTGCCTTAGTAGAATCTAATGTTCCAAATGCTTGGTGTATGCCTGGTGGTAAAATTTGTTTTTACACTGGAATATTGCCTTACACTCAAAACGCTGATGGCATGGCAGTTGTAATGGGGCATGAAATTGCACATGCTGTAGCTCGACATGGAAACGAAAGAATGACTCAACAATTAATGGCAGCTGCTGGACAAATGGCATTAAGCGAATTTATAAAAACTAAACCTGCTGAAACTAAAGCAATATTTTTAAACGTATTTAGCGTTGGAACAACTGTTGGTGTTCTTTTACCTTATTCTCGCAAACATGAATACGAAGCAGATAGAATGGGTTTAATTTTTATGGCTATGGCTGGATACAATCCAAACGAAGCCGTTGCATTTTGGACAAGAATGTCTAAAATGGGAGGTCAAAAACCACCTGAATTTTTAAGCACTCACCCTTCTGACGCAAAACGAATTGAAAATATGAAAAAATGCTTACCCGAAGCAATGGAATATTATAAAAAAGCAACTAAAAAACAATAATAATTATGGAAAAACTTAAAACAAATTATATGGGCTTGGAAATAAACAGCCCCTTAATCTTAAGCAGCTCTGGATTAAGTAAAAAAACACAAAATATTATTACAGCCGAAGAAAATGGCGCAGGAGCCATAATTTTAAAATCTTTATTTGAAGAACAAATAAATTTTATGACAAATGCCACATTGTATGATAGCATTGATTATCCCGAAGCTGCTGATTATATTAAAAATTATTCAAGACATAATTTTTTAAACGAATACTTAGATTTAATTAAAGCTTCTGTAAAAGCAGTTAAAATACCGGTAATTGCAAGTATAAATTGTACTTCCGACACAGAATGGGAAGGGTTTGCAAAAGAAATAGAAAAAGCCGGCGCTCATGGCTTAGAGTTAAATATGAACGTTTTTCATTTCGATTATGAACTTACTTCTGCTCAAATTGAACAAAAATATTTTGAGATAATTGAAAAAGTTCAAGCAAGTACAAAATTACCTATAGCAATTAAAATGGGTAAAACTTTTACAAATCTTCCATATTTTATAAAACAAATTAAATTTAGAGGCATACAAAATTTTGTCTTATTTAATAGATTTTACAAACCTATTATTAATATTGACAAAATGGAAATGACAAATTCATCAGCTATAAGTGATGAAACAGACATTAAAGAATCTTTGCGTTCAATAGCAATAGTAAAAGGAATGATGCCAGACATAGAAATATCGGCTTCTACAGGAATTCACAATGCAAATGGGGCTATTCAACTTTTACTTGCTGGTGCTTCAAGTTTACAACTATGTTCTGTTTTATATAAAAATGGATTAAATGAATTTAAAACCATAAATGCAGGTATTCTAAAATGGATGGAAGAAAAAGGTTATAACTCAATTGATGATTTTAAGGCTAAACTTTCATACTCAAATATTAAAGACCCTAGCGTTTACGAAAGATTTCAATTTATTAAACATATAAGCACTATTGAGTAAAACTAAAGTTTACAAAAACTATAGTGTTGCAATAAATTCTAAAATAATTCTACCTAAATATAAATTTCAAATATTTATTATAAAAACAACAAATTTGCAACATAGCTTGCCAAAAATAGCTTACCATATTGCAAATTTGTTATTAAAAAATTAGATTGTTAATTCTTCTTTGTATTATTTGCTATTGAAGCCAAGGCTCTACACATTTCTGCAAGAAATCTTGAGCCGACAACAATTAGAAAACCATAAATTGGCATAAGAATTATGGAAGCAATACCTGATTGAATGAAAGGAACTACAATTGCAGCAGTTAAGTAAACTGCATCTGAGCCTAATATAGCTAATAGTGCCACAAAAAAGCCTACTATTCCAATCCAAGTACCTATCCATTCTCCGAATGTTTGTATAAAATGAGCAAACACTGGAGTTACAACAAACTCAGAATTTTCTACAGAAGTTTCTGTTACTTTGTTTTTTCTATCCCACCATAGTTGAAAACAAACCCATGATGCAAAAGCAATAACTATCCATACAAGTATAAAAACGATAATAAATTTTGCAGGTTTGTCAAAAATATTATTATTATCAATTGCAGTGTATAAAATGTAAAATGGTAAAATTAGATTTAAAACTGCAAAAGCAATATACAACCAACTGAATGGTTTACGAAAAAAATCACCCTTATCAATAAAAGATAGATAAGGCTTAATGAATGTGAAAAATTTGTTGTCCATTTTATTAAAATTTTAATTTTTCCTACTCATAAGGCTTTTCGGATTTCGCCCCGTTTATTAAAGTTGTTTCTGGTCTCAACTTTTGTTTATTATTTTATAAAAAAGATTTTAACAATTATAAAATAGTTGCCGGAGGCTCCCTCATTTGCTTGATATATCTGCTTAATTTATCCACAATTTATAAAAAAATTGATTAGTTAAGTGTCCCCTTTTATTAGGACAGTTTTTTTAATTTGTTAATATTTTATTTT
>DAONZU010000081.1:0-10446 GCA_035406965.1 Bacteroidales bacterium | reverse complement strand
AATTATATTTTTTAAACTATAATTTTGTCCGATGAATTAGGGGGCTAAGATAATTATCAAAGAGAAGTATATGATGTTTCAAAAAGGACTATTTATGGATACGATAGATATACGTCAATACCAGATCCAAATTCTGGTAAAACACCAGAATGGAATTATATAAAAAAGAAATACTAATGATTAATATTAGAACTTTATTAATTTTCACATTTATATTATTTGTCCAAAGCAAACATACTTTGGGGCAGGAAATTAGATATAATGAAGTAAAATCTATTGATACAATCGAAATTAATGTCAATGTTTTAGAAACCATAGATTATCCTTTTGAAATTATAATAGAAAATAATTTAAAAAAATTTAAACGCAGTAATTGCTTTCTTTTAATAAAAAATCATTTGCTTATTATTGAGATTGAAGATCAGATTGGTTGGTATTTACCTGAAGCCGAAAGAGAAAAAAAACATGAGAAATTTGTCTCAAAAGATTATGGAACTCAGTCTGGATATAATATTTTATGTAGAATGATTAAAAAAAATAGTGTGTTGTTAGATAGAGAAAATTTGTTTTTAGGTAAATTATTCTATTATAAATACAAAAATTTAGATGTAATTTTCACTTCAGAGTTAGGCATTAACTTTCCTGATATTAAAGGGACAAAAAAATTTGAATTAATTTATGAAAGTATAACATATGAACCAGTAAAGAATGGTGGAAAATATAGTTCTTATGAATCATTTTATAGGGTTTGGAAAAGACAACCTAAAAAATATGAAAATTTAATTACAGGTTATTTATTACTAAATCATGCAATATACATTGTTGAATATACTACTTTATTAGATTCGTTAAATAATAGCAAGTAACTTAAACTTATATTTTGTGCCTAATTATGGTAGTGTACCATATGGAGCTTTTGTAAATTGTAAATTTGTAAAGTATTGATTGTCAATGTTTGTGCAAAGTGAAAATGTTAAAATATTTATTATATTTGTGGTCGAAAAATTATTTTTAGAGTCTGTATGGGTTGTAAAAACTATAAACTTAAAATCGTAGTGTACCATATGGCACCTAAATGTGTTTAAAATTAAGTTGTAGCAAGAGATGGAGTGTAGATTTTGTAATGGCATTTGTATAAAAAAAGGTAAAAGAAAAGGAGTTCAAAGATATCGCTGTAAAGATTGTGGTCGTTATCAACAAAAGGAATACACTAAAGCTATTATTCCAGTAGAGAAATATATTTTGGTGCAGCGTCTAAATAACGAAGGTTGTGGAATAAGTTCAATATCAAGATTATTGGGAATCTCTAAATCAAGTGTGCAAAGGCTAATTGAACGAATAGCTTTACAATTAAAAATGCCTGAATTAAGCGAGACAGGACAATCTTATGAAATAGATGAAGTAAGAACATATTGTGGGAACAAGAAAAATGAATGTTGGATAATTTATGCTATAAATAAAGCAAGTGGAACAGTGGTAGATTTTTGTGTTGGCAGACGTACAAAAGAAAACTTAAAAAAAATTACAGATTCTGTTCTAAAATTAAAACCCCAAAAAGTTTATACCGACAAGCTAAATATTTATTCATCACTAATTCCAAAAGCTATTCACAAAGTTTTTGAATATTGTATAAACAAGATAGAACGCAAAAATTTAAGTTTGAGAACACATCTAAAACGAATGTCTCGTAAAACAATATGCTTTAACAAAAGTACATCAATGCTTGAAAATTGCGTTAAAATTTATATGGTAGTTTAAGAATAAATAAGTAATATATATATGTTTATGAAGTCTATATCACCCCATATATTATTTAAAACCTTAAGATTACTTTCTTCTCTTCCTTTTTTGCTTAGTATTAATATTCCTTTTTTCGTGGAAAGCACCGCCTCCTTTAGAAATGTCTGGAGCTTTTGTAATTTGTTTATGTGTAAAAGCTGGTTTTTCGAACTCCAATAGGCTATCTATTTTTGGAATTCCTTGAGGAAAACTTTCTTCTTTGGTGTTTTCGCCTGCAATTTTTTTAATTTCTTCAAAATATTTTTCTTCGTAAGGAGCATACATTAAAATTGAAGTTCCCGTTTTGCCTGCTCTTGCAGTTCTTCCAATTCTATGAATATAGTCAGAAGCATTTTCAGGAACAGAAAAATTAATAACATGACTTATATCTGAAAAATCTAATCCGCGAGCAACAACATCTGTAGCTATAAGAGAACGTATTTTTCTTTTTTCAAAATTTTTAATAGTATTAAAACGATAATTTTGTGATTTGTTAGAATGTATTATTCCTAAATCTTCAAATTCGCTACTTAGCTTGTCAAACACTAAATCTGCTTGTCGTTTATCTGCTACAAAAATCAAATTTTTTATAAACTCATCTTTTTGAGAAAGTAGCACTTTTAAAAATTCAATTTTTGTATTAAAATTTTGAACAGGGAAAAATGTTTGTTTAATTTTTTCTACAGGCGTTGATTCTACATCAACTTCTATTTTTTCTGGTGAGTTAAAGTATGATTTTATAAATTCTTCTACATTTTCGCTTAAACTTGATGAAAACATTAAATGTTGGCGTTTGTTTGGAAGCATTTCGAAAATTTGCTCTATTTGTGGTCTAAAGCCTAATGATAGCATTTCGTCAACTTCGTCAATTACAATTTTTTTTACATTGCTAAATCTAATAACTCCAGTAACGGCAATGTCGTAAAGTCTGCCAGGTGTTCCAACTAAAATATCTGCACCATCGTCGAAAACATAATCTTTTTGTGTATTTATATTTACTCCACCAAACACTCCTTTTATTCTTACGCTTTTATATTTAGAGATTTTTTCGGCTTCTTCGCAAACTTGCACAACCAATTCTCGAGTGGGAACAAGAATAATAACTCTTGGATTTTTTTGATTAGAATATTCTAATTGACTTAAAATAGGCAAAAGATAAGCTAAAGTTTTTCCAGTTCCTGTTTTTGCTATTCCTACAACATCAACTCCAGAGGTAATTCGTCTAAAGCATTTTTGCTGAATAGGAGTGGGGTAAACATATTCTAAATCTTCTAATGCGTTTAATAATGGTTTGGCTACTCGTAGGTCTATAAAATTCATTGTTTTTTGTTCTTAAATTATTTATCTCAACAAATACATTTTCCCAATTTCTTTCTTAAAATATTTGTCGGCTTCTGTTTCTCTTAACTCAATTTCTTTTCCATTTATTTTAATGCTTACTTGATAAAAGTAAACTCCATTTGCAAGCTGGTCGCCATACATATCTTTTCCGTCCCAAGCGTATTCGCTAATGTTTTTCCCGATACGAATGCTTCCAAATTCGTCTAAAAATATTGTTTTTACAAGCGTGCCTGTAACTGTAAAAATATCAATTCTTAATTCGTCTGGAATTTCGCTACCTGTAAGTTCGAACACAAAACGTGTTGAAGTAGAAAATGGATTTGGATAATTTAGCAAGCGACTTATTGTTGCTTTGTTTATTATTTCAAAATCTATACTATAATCATTTTCTCCAGACTCGTTCCCCGATACGTCAACAGCTTGAACTTTAAGCCTATACATTCCATCTTTTTTGAAAATTGGTTTGTACAATATTTTGCAAGAATTATCTGGCAAAGCTGCTGGTGTCCATTCAATAGTTTCTTCAGGATTTTCTTGTAAGCCAAAATAAACTCGTTTTTCAGTTCCTGTTGTTAAATCGCTTAGGTAAATTCTAAATAACGAAGTGTCGTTTAATGCTAAGTATTTATTTTCATCTTTGAGTTTTATCAATATTTCAGGTTTTGCCGAAATAATTTCTCCATTCATAATATATCTACCATCGAAACTTACATCTAAAAGTGGATTTGTAATATCGCTTTGCACATAGAAATATTTATTTGCAATATTGTTAAAATGATGTTGTTCTGCTTGGTAATAAATTCCTGTTTGTGGATTTATAGGATTAAATTCTACCCAAATTGAGTATATTCCTTTCATTCCCATGCTTGAAAAACTAATAGTATCTTTTAAAATATCTCCAGCAGGGTGGGGTCTAAGTCTTTTTCTTTTTGTTAGAACTGTCTCATTATCAGAGTTTTTGACCCAATAAAATACATCAAGCGAATCCATGTCTAAATCGCTAATGTTTTTTGTTGCAATAGAAAAATAAAAATCATCTCCTTCTTGAATTGTATCACAACAGAAGTAAAATCCTGATTTTGGGTCTATTGCAGTTTCTGGAACACCTTTAAATTTTAATTGCCATTTATTAAGTTGAGCCGAAGTTTTGTTTGTTTTGTCTTTACTGTAAAATTCTAATTTTAAGTTTGGAAAAGTTTGATAATTTATAGAATCTTGAAGTTGGAAAATTTCTAAATTATTAGTGCCAATTGGCGACATTACTTGAGTTTCGTTACCAAAATTATCAATTCCAAACACTTTTATATTTATAGAGTCTTGATTAGGACTTTCGAGAGTAAAATAATCCCAATTCAAAGATTTCCATTCTGCTGCTGGACCAATTTTTACGCTTTTCATGCTTCCGTTATCAAAATCTCTGTATAAGTCCACGTATAAATCAATTTTATCAGTGGGTGAAGTTCCATAAGTTTCTATAGTTGACGAGACAGTGCCTTTTTTTGTAAAAAATATGTATGGATGTCCGTTTGGCACATTGTCGATTTGCAAAGATCCTAAATCATAAAATGTTTGTTTTAGTTGAGGCGACCAATTAGAAAAATTTCCATTTCCCCATGAATATATAAGTAAATAATGTCCGTCTGGCACATGATTTCTTATCATGTTATTCATAGAATCTAAGCTAACTTGGTTAGTGCTAAAAGAAAAATAATAATTTTCTTGTGGGCTTGAAAAGCATTTTGGGTAATTTCTATGTCCAAAATTTTGATAGTCAGAGGACCATGCTAGGATTGTTTCAGGGTCGATTACAACTACTAACATTGCAGCAGTTGTACCACAATTTCCATTAGCACCTAATCCATTGTTATAGGAGTTGTCGAGTGTCCATCTAACAATAGTATAATTATTTTCGCCATAATTTCCTTGATTGTGGCAATGTAGTTTTTTTGGATAATTTACATAATTAAATTTTCGTGCAGGGCGATCATAATTTAAAAACGTGAAATCATTTTCTTTATATTGGAAAAAATGAGCTTGCGACCATCCTTCTTCGCCTTGTATATATACGAAAGACGATTCTTTCCAGAAAATACTATCAGGATTGGTGTGTTCGTAAGCAATTCGCCAAAAGTAAACTCTATTTTCTACAAGGTCGAAAGGCAAATCCCATTTTACAATTCCTCCTGTAGAGTTGGTTATTTTTGTTTGAAGAATTGGACTGTTAAACAAGTCTGTACTATCTATTTGGAAGATATAATTTCTTGGATTTAAAAAAGGGTCGCCTGTTGAAGCAATTAGGCTTGCATTTTTTGAAGGAATAATAGAATATTTGTATGGATAAATAGGAAATAAATCAGCAGATTTTATTAGAAAATCAATATTTGCTTGATTATTATTTTCATTTAATTCATCAATTTCATTTCCAGCATCAACAAAAAGATGAAGTTTGTTTAGTCCAGGTCCATTTAATCTATCAACAGGCAAATTGAAATATACAGTATCTTTGTAATTGCAACCATATACTGGAATGTTATACTCACTAATACTTCCATTTGGCAAAGTTCTATTTATAGAAAGTAAAAATGTGTCGGCAGTGGCTCTGCCAATGTTTTTAACAACAATTCTTATTTGAAAACTATCGGCAACAGTTGTAATTTCTTGAGGAATGAATTTTATTAGGTCTTCTGAAATTGTTAAATCTGGTTTTTTGTGAGAGTTTATTACTAAGGCAGGGTCGCCGTGTAGGGCGGTTTCGTGGCATGTAACTTCAACATATGTGTTTTGTGGATAGGCTTGAATAATGTTTTTAATTGTATTTTTAATTTGCACTCCAATAGGTTTGTTGTAATTTTTATAAGCAATATTTTTATATAATTCTGTAGCATAAATATTCAAATATGAAGCAATACCGTCACCTATTGAAGCAAGAAACGCTATTGCACCTTTTTGTTTTTCTTTTATCCATACTTCGCTAATACTGCCTTGATATCTAAGATGTATGTCGCCAGCAAAGCAAGAGTTTGCAAAAATAAATGGGTATTTTCCTGTGTTGTTATAATTTTGAGGTAGGTCAATATTTTGGTCAAAACCGCCAGCGTGAGCATGTCCAAAAAATGTTAGAATACTAGCACCATTATTTATTAAATTTGTAATAGAGTCTGATTGAGTTATTTGTATTGGTTCTGAAGAATTTTTTAAAAAAGTACTTACTCTTCCACCATATAGCGTGTCTTCGATAATATTTTTGTAATTATTCAAATATGATGCAAAATTTGCTTGTTCAGTTGCATTTAAACCACCTCCAAAATGTAATATGGTTTTCATCCATTCTTCGGATGGAGCAGTTTCGTATTGCATTACTTTTTTTAAATATTCAGCAATAGCTTCTTGATTGTAAGCTGAGAGTCTTCCTATAGGATATATTGGATAGTAGTTGTTATCTTTAAAGTTTATAGTAAAAATATTGTCGCTAGCAGGATTTCCTGCTGATGGTACTAGACATTCTTTATAAATGTTGGGTGAATTGCGAGTTAGTCGTGTGTGTATTGATTTTCCAAGCAAAAACACATATCTTTCCATTTCGGAATAATTAAACAAAGTTTTAAGAAAATTTCTAATTGCGGCAGGATGTTTTTCTACTCCCCAAGCATATTGATTGTATAATTGGTCTATATCAATTAAAGCTACATCATATCCTGTTGAAGTTCTGTAGTTTGCGTATTGTTGAGCTTGTGTCCATAATGAGGAATGAGTGATTATTATATAATTTGCATTTTTATATTGTGTTTCGTAATCAATAAATTTATTGTTATTTCCAATTTTTGAAATTTTGTTTACAGACTTTACACCATCAGTATTTGTTAAGACTAAAAATCTTTCTGAATTATTGTTGTTTACAAGTGTTTTTAAAATGCCTTCACTATTTACAAGGCTAATTCTTTCTTTATTTGTTAGGTCGTATAAAATTATAGGCGATGAAGTATTGAAGTTTGTAATTTCTAAATAATCTTTTTCGGAGGCATTATTTTTAGGTAAATAAAATTCAAAATAATTTTTGTTTTCAAAATCCCAAGTATGTGGATATTTTATGTTTATGTAAGATACGGCATTTCTGTCGGCGATGTTGGGTTGTGTCTCGTCATTTGCAGTAAATTTAAAATTAATAGTATTTGTAAGCATAGATGAGCTTAGCACAATGTTTTTTCTAACAAACTCATATCCTGTGTAGGTTTCGTCTATTCTTGTTTCGTTTAGAAATTCAACTTTTAGGTGATGATGAACGATAGAAACAACCGAACTTGCTGGCACTCCTGCTACGGCAATTTCAAAATAAGTATTTGCATTTCCCGAATAAAAATTTGGAATACTTATGCTTTTGGTTCTAGGAGTTTCTTCGTTTATAACAGCATTGTCGAACCAGCCTTCGCCTTTAGAAAAAACATTTTGTGTAGAACCCCAGTAAAACTTTGAGGTGTAATTATTTCTAATGTTTCTGTAGCAATAATCTTGAGCATAAGCTGTGTAATTTTCGAAATTAGCGTTAGAAACATTTGTGAATCTACGATTATTTGTAGAAAAATTCCAAGTTAAAAAATATGCTGAAGTGTCATTATGCATACTGTAGTCTGGATTAACGCAATTGTTGGGATCGTCATAAAATTCGAGGTCTAATTCTGATTTATTTTTTTGTCCGTAAAATTCTATATATCCATTTGGGTCAAAAATTCCAGATGTTCCTTCGCCATGAATGTAAATATATTGTTCCTCGCCATGAAAAAATATTTGTATCCATCTTGGGTCAATATTGTCAACAGGTATTCCAGCTTGTAACAAACTTGTGTAAGAAATACGGTGTAGTCCATCTTGGGCAAGTTGAATTTTAAAATATTGTTGATTGTAATTTATCCAGCTTGCATGAGAGTTTTGGGAAAATACAGAGCTAGAGTAAACTATTATAAAAATTAAACTTAAAATTAAGATTTTAAAAAAAGATTTCATTTTATATAATTCCCAAAAATAAAAACACTAAAATACAACTTTTTCGATTAATGTAAAAAAATATTTTTTTATAGATTTTAATCATTAAAAACTTCTTGTAAAATTTTTAGGCTTTTAGTTTTGCCAAAATTAGGGATATGATGTTCGTAAAACAATAAAATTTTTTCTATTAAAAGCCTTTTGCTGTTGGGATTAAGTTTTATTAGCTCGTTAGTGTTTTTGGCAGATAATAAATTGCAAAGGATTTGACTTTCGTATAAGTCTAACGACTCTGTGCTACTTGTAAATACAGGTGAAAACAAGCCTTCTTTAATGTTAAAGAATGGTGTTTTTTTACAATAATTATTGTACATTTCAAATCCTGATAATGCAGCAAAATCTCTTAAAAATAGTAAATGTATATTATTGGTTTCTGCAGAAATAGAATTTAATTTTAGTGTGAAATTTTTGATGTAATTGTATGTTTTTGAATTTGTTTCTTTTTCTTTTATAGTTTTGAGAATAATTTCTGCAATAAATTGAGCTATTGTTAATTTATTAATATCTAGTAAAATATTTTGAAGGTTTTCTACATTGTTACAATAGTTAAGAGTTTGAATTTCGCTATTGGTTTTAAGTTTTATTTCGGTTTCAATAATATTTAAGGGAAAAAAAGACGCTTGTTTTATATTAGATTTGGAAGATTTGGCAATTCTTACCATAGCTGCAAATCTTCCTAAATCTTCGCTTATGAAATTTACAATAAAAGAGCTGTCGCTGTATTTAATTTTATTGAGAACTATGGCTTCTGTTTTTTGCATTTTTATTCATTTCCACCTATAAAAAGAATTTTTGTAACATTTTTTTTAGAGCCTGTTTCGTTTGATGAAAAAACTAAATACACGCCTGTACTCACTCTGTTTCCTCTGTGGTCTTCTCCATACCAAATAGCTTGTCCACCTTCGGATCGTGTTTCGAATACTAAATTTCCAGAAATGTCAGTAATTTTCACATAAGAACCAGCAACTAATCCTGTGATTGTGATAGGTCCTCTATAATCTGGTCTTACTGGATTTGGAAAAGTGTAAACTTTATCGAATTCATCGTCGCCTTCGGTAGCTGTATTTCTGTATGAAATAATTCCACTAGAAGTTCCAAAAAATACTTCTCCAGTATTTGGAATTATTTCAGTGCAAATAATATTATTTGAAATAAGAGGTGAATTTTCTGTATTGAAATGTAAAATTTTTTCTAGTCCGTCAGCACTTGTGTAATATACCCCTCCAGATTGAGTTCCAAACCATTTTTTGTTAGAGCCATCAACATTTATTGTTGTAACAACATCATTTCCTAATAAAATATCTGCATTGTCAGTTCCGTCATTTCTAGGAATTTTTATTTGTCTTGCTGTAAATTTATCAGAATTAAAAACATCTTTTGGGTTATAGTAAACAGCAACGCCTTTACCTGTTCCTACCCAAATATATCCGTTTTTATCTTCGGCTAAGGAATAAACATCGTTACTAATAATTTCTCCATTTTCATTTAGAATGTTCAGCTGTCTAACTTTGTCATCGCTTCTAACATCGGGTGTTCCATTGTCGTCAAAAACTAATAGCCCGCCAGATTTACCAATAATAACCCATTTTATATTATCTTTTGTTATTAAAATATTGCCAATATTTCTGTCTTTAATAGTAGAGCTATAATTTATTCCTGTCCATTTTCCAGTTTTATCTAAAACATGAATTTGAGGAGTTGCTAGAGAATTTGTTACCCAAAGATTTCCTTCACTATCAAAATCTGCTCCACCGATTCTTATATATCCGCTATTCCCAAATGCTTGTCGTAAGCTACTATTTTCGTCATTATGAATTTTATAAAATGTATTATTTCTGTATTCTACTAGACCATTTATCCAGGAACCAAAAAATATATTACTAGGGTCATTAGGATTTACTGTAACTGTAGTTAAGTCGAATACTCCTGCTAAACCATTGTTGGGATTGCTTGAAGATGAAGTCCAATATTCATCTTTAAATTCATAAAATACTCCGTGTGTCCATTTTGGTCCCCATGCGGCAGTCATTCCACCATTAATGCCAATAATTTTAGATTCTGAAGCAGCAAAGTCATAAACTTTTTCAGTTGCAGGTCCGTTAATTGTGTATGATTTATAATCCCAAGGTTCAGGTGTCCTAACCAAACCATTTAGTTTGTCGGCTATCCATAAAATTTTTTCGTTTTCTAAAAATGCATCAGCAGGAAGCGCTTGGTTATATTGTTCATTTAGTGTGTAATGCCAAACAGTTTTAACTTCTTCAAAATTTTTGTCAAGAAGTCTTATCC
>DAONZU010000080.1:0-10468 GCA_035406965.1 Bacteroidales bacterium | reverse complement strand
ACTCACTATCGTAAGTAGAACCTGATACTTTTTGATTTACAAAAATTTCTCCAAATGGTAAATATTGCATATGTTGTATGGCATTGCCTGCTTTGTTGGTTATCCAAGCAGAGCTGCCTAAGTGGTCGGAAACATAAAAATATTGGTTGTCTTCATAAACTGTGGAAAGTGTTGTGATTTTTTTCATACTTGATTTTAAAAGATTAGAATTCAAGATATTAGCATTATTTTCTAATACACACAAAAGATGTGGATAATATGGGATACACAAATTAGGAAAAACTTTTTTCATTAAGTTTATTTGATTACTTCTTTTTGCACTAATTTCAGCTTGTGTAGGAGTTATGGGTTCTGGATTAAAGTTAGATCTGCCATTACCAATTTTACTACAAATTCTCTCTTCGCCTGCAAAAATATGCTTGGTATAATTTGTATTAGTAACACTAACTTGTGGAAATAAATAATAAGTACTTTTATTAAATTTATTGTATTTTATTGTTGTCCCACTCATTGTTTGTGTTATTTTTGGTCCAACTACCTTCCAAGTTCTTTCTCCTGTATAATTATAAAAATAATATGCAGAATTATTAAAATCAATCATAGCTAGTAACTGGTCTTCCACATTCCAATATAAATTGCGTTGTGCTGTTATTGTTGGTTGTGATGGTGGAATTGTTAAAGTAGTATTAAATGTTACTATATCTTTCATATTACCGTTGGCATCATATTGATAGTTGTTGTAAACTATAAATAGTACGAGGCCAGACAAAATAACATTATTTGACATAATTTTATTGTTATTATATGTATAATTATTAAAGCCTGAATTTTGCGCTAATACTGGTGGAGGCGAACCAATATTATGACTTGATGATACATGTCTTTTTTCTGTAATTCGTCCATTTGCCATATATTGCATTTGTGTAGTTTTGGTTAAAACTGTACTGTCTTTAGTGTATTGGTTGCTTGCATTTGTCAACCTGTAAATATCATCATAGCTATAAGTGTTAGTATATACACCACCCAATCCATTAGGTAATGTTTGAGCAGTATTGTTTATTGATGTAATATTTCCTACATCATCATATTGGTAATTTAATATTTGTAAAACTTCAGTATTATTGCCAGATTGCAAATTGCTTAATCTTTGCATATCATCGTATTGATATGTTGATATAATATCATTGCCATATTTTATTTCAGTTCGTTTTCCAAATTTATTGTATTTAATATCCTGAACATATGGGTAAAGTTGTCCTGTACCTGGCCAACCAAAATATTTAAAACCTTGAACTGCTTTTAAATTACCACCTTTATCGTAATTATAAAAGATAATTTCTCCATCAGGGTATCCCATAAACCCTATTCTTCCCCAGTAGTCATACATATAATACATTGATAATTGCCATACAGTATCTTCGTTAGGTAATACTACAGTTTTTGTTTCTTTTGATACATTTCCAAGTTTATCGTACTCAAAATATGTCCAGCCATTTATGTCTTCAACTTTTACAACTCTTCCTGCTGCATTAGCCGAAGCACCTACTGCACCATAAGTATAAGTAACTTTAAGTTCCGGGTTATCAGAATACTCCATTTGTGTTAAACGATTGTAATGGTATTTATATTGTATTTGCAATCCATTTTTATCTAACATTGTTAAATTATTTGCTTTATCATAACTGCGAGTATGTACACCTGCATCGGGGTGGTTTCTGCTTGTTAGTCTGCCTAGCATATCATAAGTATATGATGTCTGTATATTGTTAGGGTCGGTAGTTGAAATTTTTTGTCCTAATTGGTCATAAACAATTGTAGTACTACTGCCATAGCAATTAGTAATTTTTGTTGTTAAATTTCTATAGTCGGAAAATGTGCTTACTGTATTACTCAAAGCATCTATATGTTGTGTTCTAAATTTGCCATCAGAAATATCATATACTATGCTATCGCTAGTGCCATCAGGATATATGGTTTTTGTAACACGATCTAAAACATCATATCTATATTCGGTTGGTGGTGTATTGTCTTCGGGTGCAGTGCTTAAAGTTGTTTCATCAGAGGAAAGCTCTTCTACTTTAGGATAATGCTCCGAAATAACTCTACCAAATATGTCATAAATCACTTTTCCACTAACAACACGTTTTTCTTCATTATTAATTTCTATATCTTTTTTAGTTTGAATAACTCTACCTAAACCATCGCAAAATAAAACAGTATTTATTGTGTTGTTAGCATTAAATCCATCATTATGCATAGTCTTTGCCCAAGCAATATTATCATTTGTGATTCCTAAAGAATATGCGTATTTTATAGTAAAGTTTGTTTCATTTGGCGAAACAACTTTTGTAAGTCGCCCTCTCCAATCATATTCAAAGGATATTGTGTTGTTATTTATATCTGTATTGCTTAGAGGAACTTGTAGTTTATAATCATAAGTTGTACTGGAGCTATACCCCAATACACTTGTTACCTGAATTGGTAAAGAAAAAATTTGATCATCATAAATATAATTATATCTCATGCGTTGATTTATGGCATTGTGAGGTAAACGTACTTGGGTTATATTACCATAAACATCATAGGAATAGTTAAAGTACGAAATAAGATTGTTGTTATATTTGTTAATTTGTACTAAATTTCCATTAGTACTATTATATGAAAAAACAGTTCGTCTAATAGTTTGATTATTAGTGTTTTTTACAGTAATATTTCTTCGCTTTCCAACTATATACTGTGGCGAATATCCCATATATGAGATTGTTGCAGTAAAATTATCATCATTGTCTGTAATATCACCTTCTTGTGTATATTTGGTTATATTACCATATTTGCCATATTCAAATGTTTGACTTATTATTATTTGTGGTTCTGTTTGTGTTTCATAATATTTTCTAACTTGCTCACTTAAAGCTGGGAATGCGTCACATCTACACTCATCGCTTGAAGAAATATATTGTCCATTATTTAAAGCACAAAGTCCATAAATATATTCATTTTCAATATATTTATTTCCATCTTTATCTGCAATCAAATCTTTGTATTTTAATCCTTTAAGCAAAACTTTATCGTTGTGATAATGTTCGGTAAAAATTTTATATGCTTCTAATTCTTGGTCTAATGTTTTTGTTTTAACAATTTTAAATCCAAGATTTTCTCTATCAAATCTTTGATACATGCAAGAGTCATACTCAAATGCAAAATATTGATAGTTAGCACCATCTTCTGTATATCCATCAAATATTTTTAAGCTATCCATTACCATAGTTCTATTTGGACAATCAAATCCGCCGTGTTTTGATAAAGAGTAGCTTATTTCAAATTCGCTACCAACAAGATTTGTTACTGTTTTTAATAAATTTGTTTTACCTAATTGATTGTATCGAACATTTATATATTCATCATTATCACTATCATAAACATAATCAACTAATCCATCTGCATTTATATCACTAAACATTCCTTTTACATCGCTAGCTCCCCAGCTCATAAATGTTTTTGGGTTAACTACCAAACCAAATAATCCAAATGAGACAGCTACATTCAAACTATTGTTTCTATTTGTTGTTTTAAAAATTGAGTTAACTCCGTCAATAATGGCATTTTCATTACTAACAAATGATTTGCCTATGTTAAAATAAAATTTTAAATTATCAGATACGTTACGCACTTTGTCAGGCAGTCCATCTCCGTTAATGTCTATAATATCAATTTTTGTGTTGTTTTTACTATCACTTAGCCCATATCCTGCTGCAATACTAGTTCCTCCAATATTTACTCCCAACGTAGCATTATCTGTTTCTGAGAAATCTTTTTTTGTAGAAAAATTTGAAATATTTATTGGCATAGCAAACCCATAACCTAAGTTGTATAAAACTTTTCCATCGTCTGTAATTTTGTCTGGCAGTCCGTCTCCATTATAATCGATAAAACTTAAAGTTGATTTTGTATCCATATTACTCTCTCCATAGCCAACAGAACCTATAGAGCCTTGTGTTTCAATTTTATTGTCTGTGCAAAATGAGCGTATTTGGCTTATACTTGGTATTGCAGCTCCAAAATTGAATATTACACCGCTTGAATTTTTAATTTCACTTCCATAATCAAAAGAATTATGAGCTTTTACAAAATTAGAAGTACCTCCTTGTGGATTGCTATATTTTACTTCTTTTTCGGAAATCTCGTCTGGATAGCGGTCACCATTCATATCTTGAAAAGCTGTAGTGGTTGTAATTTCTGTGCTAGAACTTCCGTTTCCAATTAATACAAAAGCAGATATGTTGGAAGATTTACTTTTACTTTTGCTTTTTAATATTGGTGCTTGTTTTACAGCTCCAGGTGGCAAATCATCTAAAATGTCGTCTTCATCTTCGCCTGGCATACCCATTGCCTCTAAAGAATATTCTGTTTCAGGCATAATGCCTAAAACACAAGGCAATGTGTTGCTTAATGTATCAGCATTTACATAACTTACATTTCCATGACCAACCCATTGGTTGTACTTATAGTCGGGAGACATTGGCAAAAACTTTTCTTGTTCATAAGGATGTGTCTCAAGCCAATTTGTTATGATTTCATTCGCTTGCTCTGGGTCTGTTTCTGCTAAAGCATTTGACATAGCCAATGCAGCTCGTAATCCTGCCGATTGACACAATGAGTCTTTTACAATTAAATCTGTATAAGCAGTTGAAGTATTTTTATAATTAAATTGCCCCCAATTGTTATATAAATTACCAAATTTTAAATCTTCGGGGCGATGCTGACCATGAATACCTACATATTTATAACCAGTAGCACCAGTATTTCCAAAACTAATCATCATAGTACCAAGTTCAGTTGTGTCCATTGTGTAAAAATCAACAAAATAACCAACACCATTTGTAGTTTGTATTGCTGGGTTAATAGGATGTATGTAGTTGTTACCAACAAGTAGATGACAAATAAATACATTTTGAACACTACCATCATCACCCTTTATTGACAAAAAACCAGTAAACTCATCGTTAGAAAATATTTTAAGAGTATCGATATAATTTGTAAGATAATTTAACTGCTCAACAAATATACTAGGACGAACTGGTTTTGGATAAGTTGTAAAAAATGGAATAATATCAAATTTAACATTTGGTTTTGGAGGATTAAAATTAGTGTCGTAAGCAGCTATCGTTAAAGTGTCAATAGGTGCAATACTGTCATAATAAAGAGATATATCCCAACTTATTGCTTGCCAATTTACATTAGAAAGACATTCGACCCTAAACTCTATTGAATCACCTGCTTCTACAGATATAGAGCTTATTTCATTTGTTTCATCAACTATATCTCTTTCATCAGCAAATAAAAATAAAGGGATGTTATTTTTCTTTATAATAAAATCAACATTATCACTTAAATATTCGGAAATTTTCCTTGTTGATATTATATTGATTTTACCATCAAATGGCATTTCGTATTTTGTGCATGGATTTATTAAAAAATCATCTGAAGCATTAAATTTATAAATATGTTTTCCATTTGCATCTAAACTATTTTGCTCATTTGTACTTAGAGTATTATTCCCATAATTAGTATAATTTATTTGGGGTGTCCACGCAACTTTATCATAACGTTTTTTATCCATGGACTCTACTCTAAAATATATATGGTCGCCACGATTAACTGCAAAATGAGTACCAGGAATAGATGTTATAGTATCTGTTTTTGTTAATATTTTGTCATATATAATGTCATCTTTTATTTGAATTGAAATTTTTAATGAATCTGAAAAATCTCTTTTAGACATTAAATTATCTGTTAAAACTGCTTCATTACTAAAAGTTATAATGCCATCATAAGGTGCTATCCATAGTTTTACTAAATCATGAGGTGGATAAATTTTTAATTCACCAGGAATTAGTTCGTAAGTGTACCAACAAAATTTATCGTTTGTTATTTCATGTGGATATGTAGCAATGATAGAATCATAAAAATTATTCCAGTTGTCGGGATTTTGTGAAATAAAAGTTTCTTTGTCTGCACAATGTCTAGTCCAAACTGTATCTCCTTCTTTATACAATATTTCCGAGTCTAATTCATTAGCAACTATAGGTATTCCGTCAAAACTGTCGCCATCGCTTCCCATTCCTGCATCAACACAAATTTCACCTGCGAAACTTTGCTCATCCATATTATTTGGTGGAATTACGCTAAAACTAGGAATGCCATTGGTATCCAATTTATTATAATATACATATCCATTGTTTACAACATCAATTAATCCGTCAGCGTTTATATCTGTAAAGTAAACTTTGGTTTTATTGTTAGCAATACTATAATCTTTTGAAAATGTATGCCCAAAATGTGCTTCGCCACCAAAACTATTGTTATTCGAAACTTCCTTAGAAAAAATCTTTAAACCGTTTATTACAACTGGCTCTTCAAACTTATATATATTTTCTACTTCATTATAACTAAGTGCTTCAAAATAAACTTTGTTTGATTTGCGTGTTAATCTATCTGGCAAACCATCGCCATTCAAATCAACTATAGTTCTCACCCCTTTAGAAGTATTTCGAGAAAAATTATAATTAGCTCCTGCATTGGCTATTTTTGTGAATTTAGGGAGAATATTTGGTCCTAGCGTAGTAGCAAGTCCTGCTCCCCAACTAATTTCAGAATTGCCTCCCAATTGTCCTAAAGACTCAAAACTAGCGGGAGGAGCAAGTAAGTAGGAGGCTACAGGATCAGAAGTTATATTAATTTTTTTAGGTTCTGAAAAAATAGCATCGGGAAGTCCATAATAACTAAATTCTTGTAAAACTATTGTAGTAGTATCTGTATCTAAACAGTAATAATCTGCATATTGTGTACCAAAACCCGAAGGCTTAACTTCAGAAATTTTACTTAATAATAATTTTCCAAATGCATTGTCATTCGCATAGCAAAAACGATATTGCCTAACTATATCATTGTTATACTTAATAATTATATTCGTAACAAGATGTCTGTTTAATTCTAAAAATCCTAATCTAGCATTTGTCTTTTGATATTTGCCATTAGCTATTTCTTTATAATGAAAACTAACGGAATATTTACCGCGCTCAGTTCCATGTCCAGTATAATATATAGTATCTGGTCTAATTTCTTTGTAAAGATTTGCAGGATCTGAATGCTTATAAGTAAATTCTACAAAATTTCCATTCAAATCTCTAATTTCAGTAAGTTTCCATTTCCCAATATCGCCATCAATATTTTTTAAAACAGCCATATTATCTACTGCGTCATTATTTATTTGTTTTCCGTAATAATATTTTACACCATGTTTATCGGTAACTTCCCAATAATAATTTTTAGGATTTGTTCCATAGCGAATAATTTTTTCAAAACTACCTTCAACTCTGCGACAAAATTGTGTAATACCAGAAACTGTATCCCTATCTCTCCATTCCTCGCGATGAGTAAGAGCATGTAAATTGGTGTAATTAGAACTGCTCATTTGAATTAATTGCTCGCCATTTAAAAGATATGTCTCGCTTTCTTTTATAGAGTCGTATCGTGGTACTCCCCAACGGGTTTCTATACTAATTTCTGGAATTGTCAAATCCCAACCCAAACCAAATAAGCCTAAATCGCTTTCGCTACTATAATTTAAAGTTAAATTTGGTTGTAAACCTTGCCTGCCACTAGGTAAAGAAAGTGGAAAACTTAAATTTACTGTACCGTTATTATTAGCTTGAGGTGGCTCTATAAAATTAAAACTAGATAGAGGATTTGCAGCTTGCATATCACTAAATTGAGTAGGAGCAAAACTTTGCGTTTCGGGCATTTCGGGCATTTGAGTAATCGCATTTATAAAATCTGTAAAATGATTAACTCCAGAAATAATAATTTTTTGAGCAGTATCTGCTGATATATAGTTTATTGTTTTCCATTCTTGAACTTGCTCATCGTAATAGTAAGTTTCTATATCATTTACACTAAAACCTTCAGGAATTTTGGTTTCGTCGTAAGGTAACTCAATTTCAATATCGCTTTTAAAAAGAGTATTATGTGGCAGCATACGAAAACCTGAATATTCACCTGTTACATTTATTAAATGTGGAGGTAAATCTGGCAAGTCTGCATAAGATAAACCGCTGATTGATAGCTCAATATCAGTAGCCAAAACACCAGACTTACCCTCTATTTTTGCTTTACCTAAATTTAAACTAAAAGAATTTGTACTTGCTATTTTTAATGAAACTCGGTTAGTTTCTATATCTTCAGATATTGAAGGAGGTAAAGAAGCTAAATTTTCTGTTTCACTTTCATATGGTTCTGAAAAAATTAGTTTTTTAATTTCATTTATGCCAAAAATACTTACACATAAACTTAAAAAACCTAAAATCAATAATGTTTTAAAAATCCTCTTTTGCATTGCTCAAATAATTAACTGTTAAACTTTAAATTAATTTCCCTTTTTTAATTTTAAATAATAATAACCTTGCAAACATATTGTTCAGCTTTAGTTTCAACTTTTATTTGGTATTCGCCTTTTGTTTTTATGAAAAAACTTTCTTTATAATAAGATATGTTTTTTAATCTCTTTGTTTTAAGCGTTTTTCCCTCAATATTTGTTAAGGATATTGTAATATTTGACGTTTCAGCTAGTCGGATTTCAAGCTCAAAATGACCGTCATAACTAGGAATTGGAAAAATTGAAACTATGCTTTTAATATTATTTTCTAAAGTAGATTCATTTGTCAAATTATCAGAATTTTTATTTTCGTCCAAACTATTGTTAAGCTTATTATGCAATTCATCAGATATGCTATTACTATAAAAAGTTTCAAAATAATTTACTAAATCTACATTTGGCTCTGGCTCATTTAGTAAAGCGTAATTTAATGTTGAATCGGGAGTTAACATAGCTAAACAAAACAAATCGCTACCATTAAGATCTGTGTCCCAGAATATATCTTTAAAAAACAATACTTTATTAGCCGTATCAATATAAGTAGGCGGATAAAAATCAAAACTTCCAACTTCTAAAGAATCTTCTGCAGAACGATTAATTAATAGGTGAATATTTTGTAAAAAAGATGTATCTGTTTCTAATTCAGTGTAATTAAGTTCTAAAAATGTAGCATTGTTTTGATTGCCTGTTTTTTGAACACGAAAATTTCCATATGTTGTTAAAATAAAACCGTTTTCTAAGTTTAACTCCATGCGTGTTTTCAAGGCAATTGTATCTATACCTAATACTATAAATTGTAAATCATCTAATTCTGCAAGGTTTTCTAAATTTGAATCTGCTTTCTCTCCAAAACCAATAGTTAACAAACTGTCAGGCGTTTTGCTTTGTTTTTGATTTAATCCAAAATATTTATCCTTACCAATTCCAATTATTTGTCCTGAAAATTTCTTATTATCATAATAATTCCATATACTGTCTTGAACACTATTGTAATAACTTCTAGAATTTAGTGTTATACCATATTTTATTCCAAGATATGTTTCCCAAATCTTAATAATACTATCATGTGGCATCTCTGTAAAAACTAAAATTTCAGAAATTTTTCCAATAAAAGGTAAAGTATCTTTACTACCAATAACAAGTGTTAATTCATCATTTTCAGATGTTGATACTCCTTGCGTTAATGTGTTTACTAACGGCAAAACATTATTTTTTTCACAAAAAGGACTTGCACCATAAAAATCTAATATTCTTCGGGTAGTCATACCTATATTGTGATTACCTGAACTATCAAGAGATAATTGCCAAAGATTGTTTTCGTTAAGGCTATCAGCAATTTGATAAACCATCATTACTGTTAACTTATCCAAATTTAAACTCAAATTATCAACCTCAACATAAGAAGCTCCTAATAAATTTAAACTGGGATTGTAGTTAAAACCTTCAAAGGAATTTTCAAACTGAAAATCGTGAATCTGTGCATTATGATTATAACCTGAAACATCACGCCATAAATTCTGATTTATTTCTTCAGAAATACTATCTGCTCTAAGCCAAAGCTTTGGATGTGCAAAACCTAAATCAACTTGACTTCGTAAATTTAACGAAAAACATAATGTAAACAACAATATGCTTAATAAATAATTTAACCTCTTTCTCATAATGCTATATTTTAATAAATAAAATTAAAAAACCTCTTTTGTAAAAATAAAGAAAATATTTTTCATACGATGCATTTTTTTGGAGTATTTTTTGAAAAAAATACTAATTGAATTTAATTTTAAATTTAATCAGAATTATTTACGACAAATTACCTTTTTTAACTTTATGTGAGCTTTTATATGATACAATGAAATTCGCATCTAAATCAACTACAAATCAACAAATTTCAAAACAACTTCCCCTACCCCCTAACAACTCTTGTCCCCGACATTGGCTGTCCGAGTTGAGATGCTTCGGTTATAATACAAACTTTACCACCATTTTCTACAAAGTTTAAAGCTGCTCTAATTTTTGGTGCCATGCTTCCTTCGG
>DAONZU010000079.1:0-10567 GCA_035406965.1 Bacteroidales bacterium | reverse complement strand
TAATTATCTGTTTAATAATATCTTAATAAAAATGTATGGAAAATTGAAATTTTTTTTATATTTTTGTGGCTATAAAAAATAAAAGAAAATATGAAATTAAGGGTTCTTTTTGTTACTCAAGCAATAACGCCTTTTATGCCTGAAACGGAGATGTCTTTGATTGGGCGTTACTTGCCTCAGGGAATTCAAGAGCGAGATTGTGAAATTAGAACGTTTATGCCAAAGTTTGGAAGCATAAATGAAAGAAGAAATCAATTACACGAAGTAATTAGGCTGAGTGGAATGAATTTAGTAATTGATGACACTGACCATCAATTAGTAATAAAAGTAGCTTCTATTCAGCCAGCGCGTATGCAAGTTTATTTTATTGATAATGAAGATTATTTTGGTAGAAAATTTGCATTATCAGAAAAAGGAAAAGAATTTGCCGACAACGATGAAAGAGCAATTTTTTATTCTCGTGGCGTTGTCGAAACTGTTAAAAAACTAGGCTGGGCACCAGATATTATTCATTGTCACGGTTGGTTTACTTCTTTAGTGCCATTTTATATGAGAAAGATTTTTGATAACGAACCTCTATTTGAAAATGGATTTAAAATTATTTATTCTGTTTATAACGATAAATTTCAAAAACCACTAAACCAAGAGTTGCCAACAAGGTTAATAGAAGATGGAGTGTATCCAGAAGATGTCGCCTTAATAGAAACTCCTTCATGGGAAAATTTAATGAAATTTGCTTGTGAATATTCTGATGGAGTAATTGTCGGTACAAATACATTGGACAAAAATGTTGCTAACTATCTAGAGGGAATAGAAAAGCCTATATTAAACTTTCAAAATCCCGAAAACTATATTGATAAATATGCTGATTTTTATAATAAATTATTTAAAAACAAAATTTAATGCAAATTTATAATAAATGCTTGTGCTTCTTTACTATAATAGTAATTAGCATTTTTTTGTTTAATTCTTGTGAAAAAAAACAAAGTAATATAGGCTTAGACTTAATACCTGATAGCGACAAACTACATCTTTATGCTGATACAATTGATGTAAACTGTTATACTGTTACAGACTCTATAGTGTCTTCAGATGAAAGAACTTTGTCGCCCTTAGGTTCTTATATAGACCCTATATTCGGTTTTACAAAATCTTCTTTTGTATGTCATGCAAGAATTTCTTCGAGCAATGTTGACTTCTCTACTGTAAGTAAAATTAATAGTATAGAATTACATTTAAAATATAGTACAACTTACGGAGATACTTCAACTAATCAAACAGTTAAAGTTTGCAGATTGAAAAAAGAAATCTATTTTGACAATGATTATTATTCCAATTTTACTTTGCAGCCTTCAGAATATGAAGTTTTAACTAGTGAAACTTTAAGGTTTAGACAAGATAGTTTAGCAAAAATTAAACTTCCTGATGAATTGGCTCAAGAGTTTATTAATGCTGACAAAACAAATTTTATAAATAACACTACATTTATCGAATTTTTTAATGGTTTATATGTTTACACCGACTCAGTTAGTAGTGATGGTTGTATTTATAGTATAAACTTAATTCATCCCGACTCTAAAATGGTGATGTATTATAATGATTCATTACAATATGATTTCTTAATTAATTCAAAGTCTGCAATAATTAATATGTTTGAACAAGATTATACAAATGCTAATTCTGACATAACAAATGTGTTGGCGGATTCAACTTTATTACTAGATAATTGTTATATACAAAGTTTGGCAGGACTAAAAGCTAAAATTTATTTCCCACAAATTATTGATTATTTTGATACCATTAAAAACGTTGCAATAAATAAAGCACAATTAGTAATAACTTTAAAACTTAATACCGATGAAAATGTGTTTTTACCACCACCAAAATTAGCCTTAGTAGCAATTACCGAAGATGGAAAGTATGATTTTTTGACAGACTATAAATTAAATAATTCAAATTTTGGAGGAACTTTAGAAAATAAGATTACTTATAAATTTAATATTCCATTTCATATTCAAGAGCTTGTTAATGGGAAAACAGATACTGGAATTTATCTGTTTGCCAATGATAACAGAACAATTCCATATAGAGTTGTTCTAAATGCAAATGGAGCTTCTGAAGATAGAATGAAATTGGAAGTTTATTATTCATTGTATTAAAAATTAGTTAATTATGTGTGGTATTGTAGGATATATAGGAAAAAGAAACGCAAGCGAAGTACTAATCAAAGGACTGAAGCGTTTAGAATATCGTGGTTATGATTCTTCAGGAATTGCATTGGCTTCTGACGATATTAGAGTTTTTAAGTGTAAAGGAAAAGTAAGTGATTTAGAAAATCTTTTAAACAAAGAAAATACTAAAGGATTTATTGGTATGGGGCATACTAGGTGGGCTACACATGGCGAACCTACTGATGATAACGCACATCCTCATGAATCTATGAATGGACATTTTGTGCTTATTCATAATGGTATTATCGAAAATTACTCTAAACTAAAGAAAGGTCTCGAAAAAAAAGGATATGTTTTTAAGTCTGAAACTGACACTGAAGTTTTAGTAAATTTAATAGAATATGTTTTTTTAAACCATGCTAATGATGATGTTCCGTTTACTGCCGAAGAAGCTGTTCGCCAAGCCTTATTGATGGTCGAAGGTGCTTATGGGTTAGTGATAATGGCTAAATCTGAGAAAAATAAACTTATAGCAGCTCGTAAAGGAAGCCCTTTAGTTATAGGAGTAGGAGATGGAGAATATTTTATCGCCTCTGATGCTACACCAATAGTTGAATATACTAATAGTGTAATTTATCTCAATGACGGCGACATAGCTATTATTACTAAAAATAGTTTGAATCTAACAAACTTAAAAAATGTTTCTCTAAAACCAGATATTAAAAAGATAGATTTAAAACTTGATGAAATTGAAAAAGGTGGATTTGAGCATTATATGCTTAAAGAGATTCATGAACAACCACGCGCTATTAAAGATACATACAGAGGCAGACTGAATGCCGAAGCTAAAGTTTTAACTCTCGGTGGCTTACATGCAGTTTTTAATGAACTTAAATCTGCTGAAAGAATTTTAATAATTGCTTGTGGTACTAGTTGGCACGCTGGTTTAGTTGGAGAGTATTTATTAGAAGAATTTACTCGAATTCCTACAGAGGTTGAATATGCTTCGGAGTTTAGATATAGAAATCCTGTAATTAAAAAAGGAGATATTGTTATTGCTATTTCACAAAGTGGTGAAACTGCCGATACTCTTGCTGCAATTCAATTAGCAAAATCTGCTGGAGCTTTAGTTTTAGGCGTGTGTAATGTTGTGGGTTCAAGTATCCCACGCGAAACAAGTGCAGGAGTTTATACTCACGCAGGACCTGAAATAGGAGTGGCTTCAACTAAAGCTTTTACCGCTCAAGTAACTGTTTTAACTATGATGGCAATGGCTATTGGTTATGCAAATAAAGGATTAACAAAAAAAGAATATGACGACTTAATCGATGAGCTGTATGTTATTCCAGAAAAAATAGAAAAAATATTAGAAAAAGCAGATTATGTCGAAAAAATTGCAGATGTGATTAAAGATGCAACTAATGCTTTATATTTAGGTAGAGGATATTTATATCCAGTAGCATTGGAAGGTGCATTAAAATTAAAAGAAATATCATATATACACGCAGAAGGATATCCAGCTGCCGAAATGAAACACGGACCAATAGCTCTTGTAGATGATAAAATGCCTGTGATAGTAGTTGCAACAAAAGACCATTCTTACGATAAAATTGTGTCTAATATTCAAGAAGTAAAAGCAAGAAAAGGCTTAATCATAGCTATTGTAACCGAAGGAGATACAACAATTAAAAATATGGCAGATTATGTTATAGAAGTGCCACATTCCGACTTTGCATTAGCTCCTTTATTAACTGTTATTCCTTTGCAATTATTATCGTATTATACTGCGGTAAAACGTGGTTGTAATGTTGACCAACCTAGGAATTTGGCAAAATCAGTAACTGTTGAATAAATTTTATGCTTAATAAATAATAAAAATAAATATTTTAAGTTATCATCTTGTAAGATTTATGAAATTGAAAAAAATAATAATTGCCTTAGTTTTTGTAACAATAAGTTTTTTGATGGGTTGCTCTGTCGAAAAAAATACTTCTTCAAGTAGAGCTTATCATAATGTTGTTTTGAAATATAATATTTATTTTAATGCTAACGAAGCATATAAAAGAGGAATAAATAGAATAAATTCTAATAATACAGATAATTACAACGAAATTTTACC
Source organism: Bacteroidales bacterium (assembly GCA_035406965.1). Classification (GTDB taxonomy): domain Bacteria; phylum Bacteroidota; class Bacteroidia; order Bacteroidales; family ML635J-15; genus Bact-19. The sequence goes on along the minus strand of DAONZU010000079.1, from coordinate 6,277 downwards.
TGTTTTTGTAGAAAGTAAAGAGGATTTAGCAAGCTCTGCAACTGGCGAAATGGATAAAGTTATTCAGAAAGCTTCTAAAGGTATAAAACTTCATTCGATAACAAAAAAACCCGATATGAGAGACAAAAATGTGTCGAAAAAAGATAAAGAATTTTATGATAAAAAAGAATTTAACAAATGGGTTGATGATTGTTATTTAATAATGGGAAAAGCCTATTTTATAAAACGTGATTATCTACAAGCAAGATATAATTTTGAATTTATTCCTCGTCAATTTCCAGATTTAGACACTAGACACTATGCCAATCTTTATTTAGTACGAACATTTTCAGAAAATAAAAGTTTTAAAGAAGCTAAAGAAACATTAGACTTTATCGAAGCTCAAAAGGATTTACCCAAAAAATTAAATGGTGATTTTTCTGCTATTTATGCTGATTATTATATAAAACAAAAACAATACGAAGAAGCAGTTCCTAAGTTAAATAAAGCTATTCAAAGTACAAAAAAGAAATCTTTGAAATATAGATATGCTTATATTTTAGCTCAAATTTATGAAAATCAAGGAAATTTATCAAAAGCTTCAGAATTGTATGGACAAGTAGCTAAAAAAAGTAGAACTTACGAAATGGAATTTAATGCTCGAATAAATGAAGCAAAATGTTATGTGGGACAGAGTAGAAATACTAGAGATATCAGGAAGAAGCTGAATAAAATGTTGAGAGATGATAAAAATATTGAGTATAGAGATCAAATATATTATACTATTGCAGAAATGGATCAAAGAGCTGGACACACTAAAGAAGCCAAAAAGAACTATAGATTATCCTCAGAAGTTAGCGTGTCTAACGATTATCAAAAAGCTATTTCTTGTATGAAGTTGGGGGAAATTTATTTTAAAGAAAACGATTATAAAAATGCCCAAATATATTACGATACTTGCATGGCATTTTTACCAACAACTTATGATAAATACCGAGAAATTAGAGTTGTATCGAATAATTTGAACGAATTAGTGCAATATACTGATGAACTTGAATTGCAAGATAGCTTGCAAACCTTGGCAAAAATGCCAGAAAAAGATAGAAATAAAATAATTGATGATATTATTGCCGAAGTTGTAAAGCAAGAACAACTAGAACGCGAACAAGAACAACAAGACCAAATAAATTCTATGATTTTTGACCAACAGAGAGGCAATACTATGAATAGAGTTAGTGCCCCTTCGGGAGGTGCTTGGTATTTCTATAATCCAGCACAGTTGAGTTTTGGAAAAAATGAATTTAATAAAAAATGGGGAAATAGAAAAAATGAAGACCATTGGCGTAGAAAAAATAAATCTGTTGTGGATTATCATGAAGACGAAGAAGATGAAGAGGGAGAATTGGCTGATGGTGAAGAATCTAAAAAATCTAGAATAACAAATAACAAGAGTAGAGAATATTATTTGCAAGATATTCCACTTACTGACTCTGCAATGAACTTGTCGCATGAGTTAATCCAAGAGGCTTTACTAAATATGGGTAGAGTATATAAAGATAGATTTAATGATTATGAAAAAGCTATTGATGCTTACGAAGAACTAAATAAAAGATATGCAAATAACCAATACTTACTCGTATCTTATTATAATCTTTATTTATTGAACAAATTGACAAATAATTCTACTCAAGAACAAAAATATAAAGACCTTGTTATTCAAAAATTCCCAGAAACAAACTATGCTAAGTTGCTTTTAAATCCAAATTTTGTGGCAGAAATAGAGCAAAAACGCAGGCAAGACGAAGACTTATATATACAAGTATATGATGATTTTATGGCAGGGAAATTTGCTAAAGTAAATTCTGTTGCTACAAAATTTATTAATGAAAATCCAGATAATACTTTAAATCCAAATTTTGATTTTATGCGAGTATTAACTGTAGGAAGAACAGAAGATGAAAATGTTTTTAAAAATGCCTTAGTTGGATTTATGCAAAATTATTCTGATCATGAATTGTCAGAAGCAGCTAGAAATATATTAGAATATTTTGGAACAGCAGATGTGGAAGGTTTGATAGCTGACTTGAAATCACGTCCTACAGAAGATTATACTAGATCAGAACTTGAAAAAGATAGTGTTGAAGTAAGTAAACCAAAAGAACAATTTGTATATAACGATTCAGAAGAACATTATTATGTAATTATGCTAAATCCTGCAAGCCTCGATGTTAAAAGATTGAGCTTCGAAATTAGAAATTTCAATATCTTTAACTTTAGCATGAGAACTTTTAATGTGGTAAACACAACATATGATGCTAATACAGAGTTTATTACTGTAAGATCTTTTAAAAATCAAAGACAATCGGTGAATTATTCAAAAATGATTGCAAATAGTGAAGATGTGTTTTCTAAATTAGCTAATGTTCAATATAAAGTCTTTGTTATTTCTATCGAAAATTTCAACAAACTTCAAAAACAGAAAAACATTAATGATTATATGTTATTTTATAATGAAAATTATAAATAATTTGAGCTAATAAATAATGGAACAAAAGAAAATAAGAATACTTTGGGTGGACGATGAAATTGATTTGCTCAAGCCTCATATATTATTTTTAGAACAAAAAGGCTATGAGCTTTTAACAGCAACTAATGGTAGCGATGCGTTGTCAATAGTAGAAAGCGAAGATTTAGATTTAGTCTTTTTAGATGAAAATATGCCAGGATTGAGTGGAATGCATACATTAGCAAAAATTAAAGCTATTTATCCCTTGTTGCCAGTAATTATGATTACAAAAAACGAGGAAGAAAATATTATGGACGAGGCTATAGGTTCTAAAATTAGCGATTATCTTATTAAACCAGTAAATCCAAATCAAATTTTACTTACAATAAAAAAACATATAGACAAAGATAGGCTAATTACAGAAAAAACTACTAATGCTTATCAATCAGAATTTAGAAAACTAACAACCAAGATAAACGAAAGCATGACATTTGCCGATTGGATTGATGTTTATCGAAAACTTACTTATTGGGAATTGGAATTGAGTGAGGCAAACGACAATACCATGGATGATGTTTTAAAAATGCAATATAATGAAGCAAATATAAGTTTTGCTAAATATATTAAGCGAGATTACATGTCTTGGTTTGACCCTAAAAATTCTGAAAAACCTTTAACTTCACAAAATTTATTGCGAGAAAAAGTTTTCCCTGTCTTAAAAAATGGAGAAAAAGTTTTTTTTCTTTTAATTGATAATTTAAGATATGACCACTGGAAAAGCATAGAACCATTGCTTAATCAATATTATAATGTCGTTGAAGAAGATTTGTATTATTCTATTTTACCATGCTCAACTCAATATTCTCGAAATGCAATTTTTTCAGGACTTATGCCTTCCGAAATAAATAAACTTCATCCCGAATTATGGAAAAATGATGATGAAGAAGGTGGCAAAAATTTATATGAAGAAGAAATGCTTGAAACTTTAATGAGAAGATATAATGTAAAAACAGGCTTGCATTTCGAGAAAGTTACTGATATAAAATTTTGTAATAGAATCTCAAATAATTTAAACTCTATCTTAAATAATCAATTTGTTGTTGTTATTGTAAATTTTGTGGACGCATTGTCGCATGCACGAACCGACCAAAAAATGATTAGAGAATTGGCAAATTCTACATCAGCTTATAGAGCAATTACAAAATCATGGTTTAACTTTTCGCCTTTATTAGAATTGTTGAAAAATCTAGCTAAGCATGACGTAAATCTAATCATAAGTACCGATCATGGAAGTGTGCAAGTTTCTGACCCTATTAAAATTGTAGGAGATAAAGCAACAACTACAAACTTAAGATATAAGCAAGGAAGAAATTTAAGCTATAATCCAAAGGAAGTATTCGAAATTTTAAATCCTGCCGATGCTTATCTTCCAAAAACAAATATTAGCTCTACTTATGTGTTCGCAACAGGAAGTGATTACTTTGTTTATGTAAATAATTTTAATCATTACGTAAAATATTATAAAGACACTTTTCAACATGGAGGAATATCTTTGCAAGAAATGATAATCCCAATAGTTAGTTTAAAACCCAGATAATGAAGATAGTAGTAAAAAACTTAGAAGAATTAAATCTAGCTGCCAAAAAATTTTGTGAGCAAATTGGAGATAAACGAGTTTTTTTATTTTACGGTTCTATGGGAGCAGGTAAAACAACTTTTATTAAAGAAATTTGTAAAGAATTAGGTGTTAAATCAGAAGTTACGAGTCCAAGTTTTGCAATTGTTAACCAATATCATAGCGATAAATACGAATATATTTATCATTTTGATTTTTATAGAATAGAAAAAGTTACAGAAATTTATGATATAGGTTTTGAAGAATATGTTGATTCTGAGGCACTTATATTTATAGAGTGGCCCCAAAAACTTGGATATTTAATGCCCGAAACTTATCATGAAGTGCATATTACCGAATTAGAAAATTTTATTAGAGAAATTGTATGGTAAAATTTTGAATTTCGAATTATTTTAATATTTTTGTTTCTCAATAAAAGGGAGTTTTATTTAGACGAAATGGCAAATTTTTTCAAACAAAAAAGGATAACAAGATTTCTTAATAAGTTGTCTTATTTCAGCTTAGATAAAAATTTGCCACATCTCGAACTTAGAAAGTATAGATTAACGAATGTTGTCGTTTTTTCTATAACATTTTTTCTAATTTTATTTGCAATTTTCAATTTTATAATAGGTAATAAAACACTAGTTATATTCGACATAGCTGTTATATTATTTATATCTATTCCTTCTATTATACTGCAATACAAAAAATGTTATAATTTTAATAAATTATTTGTTGTTTTAGCGTTTATTATTGGTGTAGCAGTAGTTGCATTTTTTAAATATGATGTATATAGACAATCCGAATATTTATTGTTGGGTGGCTCAATTATACCTATATTCTTATTTGATAAATGGAGAAAAAATTTAATGTTTGTTTTATTTCCTATAACTTTTTTTGCTATAACTTTTTATTTCAGCTTTTTAGAATACAACAAAATAGTTTTAGAAACTAGTCATCTTATTTTAGCACTTTGCTTTTTAATGATTTTTGTATTGTCATCGTATTTTAAACAACACATGATACATTATTACAATTCACTTGCTGAGTCAAATGCTACTAAAGATAAATTGTTTAGAATAATTTCGCATGATATACGAAATCCATTTAACAGCTTGTTAAGCTCTAGCGAACTGCAATTAAAATTTTTGCGAAATAGAGAATACGAAAAATTAGAAAAAACAAGTCAGATAATTAATACTTCGGCTAATCAGATTTATGAACTAACTCAAACCTTATTAGATTGGTCTATTACTCAAACTTCTAGTTTTCACGTTAGAACAGAAATGTTAAATATTAACGATTTAGTAGAGCAAGTTGTTAGGTTTTGTTCAATACAAGCTCGCGAAAAAGATATTGAAATTATAACAAATTATGGAAATCCAGTTTATGTTGAATTAGATAATGTAATGACACAAATAGCTGTTAGAAATATTCTTATTAATGCAATAAAATTTTCATATAGAAATTCTGTAATTAAAGTTTATGTACGACAATTTAACGATTTCGTAAATATTGATATTGTTGATAAAGGAATAGGAATGTCGGAACAAAGGCAAAAAGAAATTTTTAATAAACCTGTTATTAGCTCTGAATATGGAACTGAAAGGGAGAGAGGCACAGGGTTAGGAATAGTAATAAGTAAAGAATTAGTAGAAAAACAAAAAGGTAAAATTTCTGTAGAAAGTACAGAAGGCAAGGGAAGCAGCTTTACACTAAGTTTCCCTTTGTCTTAGTTGTTATTTATTCCCCCATCAAATCTCCTGCTTGTAAATAGCAAATTAACTTTCATCAATTTTTCGCAATTAACTTTCATCACTTTATCAAGCGTTTATCCGTAGAACACCTTTAGTTAAAAGTTTATAAAGTAAAAAGTTCATAAAGGAATGCCAAGCAAAAGCCTACTTTTAACTTTCAACTTTCAACTTTCGACTTTCAACTTTCAACTTTCAACTTTCAACTTTTAACTTTTAACTTTCGACTTTCAACTTTTAACTTTCAACTTTCAACTTTTAACTGACAGCTGTCTTAGTTGTTATTTTATATCATCACCAAATCTAAGTTTTGCTTCATTTAGCAATTCGCCTATTTGTTGTTCATTTTCACGTTTGCAAATTAACAAAGCTTGGTCTGTATCAATAACAATATAATCTTCCAAATCGTTTAAAATAGCT
>DAONZU010000078.1:6814-10744 GCA_035406965.1 Bacteroidales bacterium | reverse complement strand
AATTATATTTTTTAAACTATAATTTTGTCCGATGAATTAGGGGGCTAAGATAATTGTGCTAAAGATAAAAAATAATTTTTTATAAAACGTAAAATAATAAATAATTAAATAAAAAACTTAAATTTGTAAATTCTTTATTCGATGAAATGATTTTTATAAACACTGCAACAAATTCTACAGGATTATTTAAGCCTTTTTTTCCCATTTCAATTCCTTATGGACTTGGATATTTAATGGGTGAACTTAGGAGCGAAGGTATTCATTTTTCCTTCATAGATCAGCAAATCGTTTCTAATGTTTTTAAAGATATGGATAGTTTGTTAATAAATCACACAAAACCATATGTTTTTGCAATATCTACACTTACTGAAGCTTTGTCTCAAGCTAATAAAATATCGAGTAAACTTAAAAAACTTTATCCAGAATCTGTGGTGATTTTTGGTGGGATACATCCTTCTGCTTTGCCTGAAGAAGTTTTGAAAAATAATCCTAATTGTGATTATGTTTTTTTAGGCGAAGCAGAAACAGAAATTGTAAATATTTATAATAAGTTGAAATCTGGAAATGATTTAAAAGATCAGAAGGGTATTGCTTATCGACAAGAAGATGAAATCGTAATTAATCAAAGTGCTGAAATACTTAAAAACATAAATACTTTATCGAAATTTCCATATGATTTATTTATCCCTTATAAAAAATATAATCTTGCTCATATTATTAGTTCTAGAGGCTGTCCACATAACTGTAGTTTTTGCTGTGTGAAAGTTGTTGGACGAAGAAATTATCGTTTTAAAAGCGCTGCAGAAACAGTAAAAGAATTAGAATGCCTTGCAACAGAATGTGGACAAAAACATATTTCTTTTTTTGATGATAATTTTTTAGCAAATAATAAAAGAATTGAAGATTTATGTAATGAAATTTCGAAATCTGAAAAATTAAAATCTGTTACTTATTCTTTCCAAGCTCGAACAAGGGATATGAATGAAGAAATTCTAAAATTGATGTATAATACTGGTTTTAATGCAGTGTTTTTTGGAATAGAGACAGTATCTGAAAAATTATTAAAACAAATAGGTAAAGATGAAAGTATAGAAGAAATTTCAGAAGCAATTAAAATGGCGCAAAAAATTGGTTTTAAAGTTATGGCTAATTTTTTATTTTGCCTTCCAAATGAGACAAGAATAGATAGAACTGCTTGTGTAAATTTTGCACTTGAACATAATATTGATTTAGTTAAATTTAATAATGTAGTGCCTTATCCTGGTACTCAAATGTATGAAGATTTACTAAGTCAAAATAAATTAAATATTATGCCTGATTATTCTAATTTTAATTCTCAAGAAGTTTTGGTAAGGTCTGTGTTTAAGAAAAGAAATTTTCCATATGTCCCAGATAATAGCGTCGCTTATGGGGTAGAAAAAGAAATTATGTTTGCTTATTTTAGGTATTATTTTAGGTTTAAGATGATTTCGAAAATATTAAAACAAAAAAACTGGGGAGATGCAATTTTTCATAGTGGAGATTCTTTTATCTCTAAATTGAAAAAAACACCAGCATTTATTTTGTTGTTAATAGATATTTCTTTTAAATTTGTAATGATGTTTTTTAGTGTTTTTAGAAAAAATGGGATTAAATTTAAAGACATTTTAAATTGCTTTGTTAAATTTTTTAATTGATACTAAATGAATTCAATAGATTGTCTTTTTGTTACATCATCAAAAACTCGAGCATTACAGTTCTCCATTTATCCATATTTAGGTGTTGGCTATTTAAGTTCTGCATTAAAAAAGGAAGGACTTAGTTCTGAATTGTATGATACAGATGTAAATGGTAGAAGTTTGAAAAAGTTTTACAAGAAGCTAGGAGAAAATCCTCCTTTGGTTGTAGCATATTCAATTATGTCTATTTCTTTGGGTTTGTTTTACAAAATAACTTTAGGTTTGAGAGCTAAATATCCAAATCTTATTATTGTAGCAGGTGGTCCTCATGTAACAAACCATCCCGAAATTATTCGAGAAATGGGTGTGGATTTTGGATTTGTTGGATATAGTGAAGAGAGTTTTCCAAAGTTTTTAAAAACGATAAAAAGTGGAGAAAGTAATTTTGATGATATTGAAGGATTAATTATTCCCAAACAAAATAGGATAGATAAACCTGTGTTCTTTGATGTTTCAAAAACCGATTTAAGTCCTGATTATAGTATTTATGATTTTAGCAAGTATCAAAATATATTTTATGGACGTAGGTGGTTTACAGTTATAACTACTCGCGGATGTCCTGGAAATTGTAAGTTTTGTAAAGATCCTGGTAAAAATCGTTATAAGGAATATCCTTTAGATTTAGTGAAAAGTCAGATTAAATTTTTGGTTGAAGAAAAAAAACTTAAATGGATAAGTTTTGTAGATGACACTTTTACATATAATCGTAAAAGAGTAATAGAGTTGTGTGAATGGATTATATCTGAGAACTTGAAGTTTAAATGGACATGTTGCACTCGTGCTGATACTTTAGATGAAGAATTGATTGAAATTATGGCAAGTGCTGGCTTTCATTATGCTATATTAGGAGTAGAGGTTGGTAATGAGGAGGTTAGGCGACGAATCAATAAAAATATTTCAAATTCTGAATATGTTGAGAAAATAAATGCACTCAAAAAGAATAATGTAAGGGTTTTGTGTTCTTATGTTTTAGGAAATCCTAAAGAAAGCTATAAAGAGATTTATGAAACTATTAGTTTTTCTAATAGATTAAAAGCAGATTATGCTCAATATTATAATTTGACTGCTTTGCCACAGTCGCCTATTTTCAAATATGGTGTTGATGAAAAAGTTTTTGGTGAAAATATTTGGGTAAAATATATGAAGTCAGAAAGCGGTTTGCCATACTATATACCAGAGGGTCTTAGCCTGAAACGTTTAAGACGAATCAGACTTTATGCTTTTTTTAGATATTATTTAAGACCAAAGAAATTTTTTGACATAAAATTTAGGCTGTTGAAGTTTTTTGTTGATGTAGGTATTAGAAATAAGGCTTTTTGAAAATAAATTTTAACACATAAATAAAAGCTCTGAAAGTACTTTTTAATTCTGTGAAATTGTTGATTCTTTTAATTCGTCTAAAAACGAAAGGAATATTGTAATAATAATCAAAATAAATTTTTCGATATTGCTTAACAACGTCTTCTTGCGATAGATAATCTAGCTTCATAACAGAATTGTTGCCGGCAAATTTATTCCAGTCAGTTGTTAAAAGTCTATCATTTTCTTTAGCCCAAGTGTATAGTTTTGAACCAGGTATAGGTGTATAAATACTCGAAACTAAAATATCAGGTTTTAATCGCTTTAATTCTTTAATGTTATTTTTGTAAGTTTCCCAAGTATCATGAATATGTCCAACCATGACTGACACTCTACAAACAATTCCAACTTTTCGAGTTAGTTTTATGACTTCACTAATTTTTTCAACTTTAATGTCTTTAGATAAATCATTTAGTATTTCTTGATTAAAATTTTCGACTCCGTACATTATTTGATAGCAACCTGCTTTTTTCATTTTGCTTAATATTTCAAAATCTATGGTGTCAATTCTTGCAAAACAAGTCCATTCAATATTTATGTTTTCTTTTAAGAGTAAGTTGCAAAAATCTATAACTCGTTTTTTATTTAAAGTAAATGTATCATCGTAAATGTTTATGTGTTTTACCTTATAGTCATTAATTAAAATTTTAATTTCTTTAATAATATTTTCTGCCGACTTAAAGCTAATTTTATACCCAAAAGATTTAGAACAAAATTTGCAATTTCCAGGACAACCTCTAGTAGTGATAATGTTTGCTCCAGGTAGTTTTCTGTATGAGCCTAAAATAGGTTCATATTTTTTCATATTTAATAAATGATAATCTGGAAAAGGTAATTCGTTAATATCTTTAAT
>DAONZU010000078.1:0-6714 GCA_035406965.1 Bacteroidales bacterium | reverse complement strand
TTTGTTATTTGAATATTTCCTTCATATTTATTCCAGTCGTAAGTTAAAATTTCATTATTGGCATGTGCTTCAGCAAACAGTTGGGAACCTGGTATAGCTGTGGCGATTGTAACTTGGATAATATCTGGATTTAGTTTTTTTAGTTTTTTAATATTTGCTTCTAATATTTCTACTGTGTCGCCAGGATTACCAATCATAATTGCAGCACGTGCTTCAATTCCAGCTTTTTTAGTTTCTTTTATCGCAGTTTCAATATCTTTGGGATTGGTCTTTTTGTTTATATTAGCAAGAATTTGCTCATCAAAACTTTCTATTCCATACATAATTTGATGACAACCTGCCTTTTTCATTTTAATCAATAAATCTGGATAAATTTTGTCAACTCTTGATGAACAAGTCCATTTAATTTTTATTCCAGAATCAATAAGTAAGTCGCAAAATTCTTCGACACGTTTTTTGTTTGAAATAAATGTGTCATCATAAAAAATTATTTGTCGTATTCCAAAATCATTGTATAGAATAATAATTTCATCTAACATTCTTTGAGGAGACATAACACTTAGATAATCGCCAGCTACTCTGCTACAAAATGTACATTTAAAAGGACAACCTCTAGCGGTTACCATTATAGTTGCTGGTAATTTTTCGTAAGTTCCTATTAATGGTTTACACAAATGTATTGGGATTAAGTTATAATCATTGATTGGTAGCTCATCTAAGTTATTTATTCTTTCTTGAGCAGGGTTAATAATTATTTTATTGTCTTTTTTATATGCAATGCCATTTATTTCTTCAATATTTTTTTGTAAAAGAATTTGTTCTATGCTTAGTTCTCCTTCACCGATTACAACTATATCAACAAAATAATTTTTCAGAACATCTTCAGGTAATGCTGTGGCGTGTGCTCCACCAAAAATAATTTTTGAATTAGGTTTATGTCGTTTTGCTAATTTTGCTAATCGGTAAGCTAAATTAACAGTTTGAGTAGCTGCTGAAAAACCAATATAATTGATTTCGTAATTAACAAATCTTTGTAAAAATTCGGTTTCAAACTTTTTTTCTTCTATTTGTTCAAGATTACAATCAAAAATAGCAGTTTTAAAGCCTTTTGAGTTTAAATAACTGGCAATAGCTAATACGCCTGGTGATTGAAAGTGGTATTCAATAGCTTTCCATATAAATCCTTGTTTGGGGATATAAGGAGGAACAATTAAAACTAAATCATATCTTGGATTTTCTTTCATTTTGAAAATCTAATAATTTTAAAAAATCCAAACAATCCTCTAAACATGTTTGTTAGAGCAGTAAAAGAAGTTAATTTTTTAAAAAAGTTGAAAATTATTCGAGGTCTTAAGTAAAATTTCATGTACATTGACCTTTGTTCTTTGAAAAGTTCTTTTTCTGAAAAGATCGGATGACGATATAATACTTTTGATAAGTCATAATCAGGCCAGTTTTCATTGATAATTTTATTTTCTGCTTTAGCGTCAATAAAAAACTGAGAACCAGGCATTGGAACCGCAATAAAAACTTGAAAGAAATCGGTATCTAATTTTAGTAAATCTTTTTTTGTTTTTGAAAGTGTTTCTCTTGTTTCAGTTGCTGTGCCTATTATTAAAGAAACTCGCGATTCTATTTTAGCCTTTCGTGTTAACTTTAAAGCTTTGTTGATTTGTTCTATACTAATTCCTTTTTTGATATCTTTTAGTATTTTTTCATCTAAACTTTCAACTCCATACATAATCACAAAGCAACCCGCTTTTTTCATTAGTGTTAAAATTTCTTCATCAACAGTGTCAACTCTTGCGAAACAAGACCAATGAAGATTAAGATTTTCTTCTATCATTCTATTACATAAGTCTGTAATATATTGCTTTTTACAAGTTATTGTGTCGTCGTAAAAGTGGAATTGTTTAATGTTAAAAGTTTTCTGAAGGTATTTTATTTCATTAATTACTTGCTCTATTGTTTTGAATCTTAATTTATGTCCTGTAATTCTTGCGCAAAAAACACATTGATAGGGACACCCTCGTGAAGTAATTATTCCTATTCCAGGTTTTTTGCTATTTAGAGTAGCTGGTGGTGGAGTATATTTTTTAAAATCTAATAAATTATAAGCGGGCAATGGTAATTCATGAATCTTTATTTCTTCTGCATCGACTTTGTTTATATTTGGATTCAGATGTCTTGTTAAAATATTATTTGGACTTAAATCATTGTATTTTATTAGATTACAAAGAGAATATTCGCCTTCACCGGTAATTAAATAATCAACATGTTCACACTCAGAAAAAATTTGTTCTTTTAAAACAGTGATATGCGGTCCACCCAAAACAATTTTTGATTTTGGATAAAGAGTTTTTAATATTTTTGCAATATAATATGCATTGTATGCTACAGGTGTACACACGCTAATTCCAAACCATTCGGGAACGCCAATGCTTTTAATTTTATTTTGTAAAATATCTTCTACATTATTTTTTTTAAAATTTTCTATAGTAAAATCAAGAAGATTTACTTTGATTTTGTTTTGTTGCAACCATCCAGCGATAGAAAGCAAACCTACTGGAGGCATTGTATAGTCAAAAGACTTTAGTATGCTTCCTTCTCCTGAAGTATAGTATGGTACTATTAATAAACAGCTTGTTTCCATTTTAAAACTTGGTTTTGTGATTGTAAGTTTGATTAATGATTGGCTCAATTTTACTCAATAAAATTTCTGCAATTATAGTGTTTGCTTCGGGAGTTAAATGGCAATAGTCCACATAAAACTCAGTGTCTTTATGTTTATTCTCTAACAACTTATTGAAGTCAATAAATTCAAAATCATTTAGTTTAGACAAACTGTCTATTTGGTTTGATAAATAATCATCAAAAAAGAATTTTAAAATAAGATTCCCATTTTCTTCATACTCTTTTAAAGTTGTTTCTGATATGTTTTGATTTGACAGTGAAATATTTATAGGATTTATTTTTTCTTTCATTTCACTTTCAGATTTTGTGAGAATTTTATTGGTTTCTCTGTAAAGCATCGGTTGTAAGCAAAAAATAAATTCTGTATTTTGGGCTTTACAAAGAGATTTGTACAATAAGATTAAATCAGTAAAAGTAACGCTTGATTTAATTAAATTTGATTTATGAACTTCATATTTGTCAAATGTAAAATTATTGTTTGAATATTCAAATAGTTTTTCTCCTTGTTTGATTTTAAACTTTTCTGATTTAGAATTAGATAAATTGAATTTTATGAGTTTAATTAATTTTACTGTATTTGGAAGATTTGTTTTCAATAAATTTTTTTCTATTTCATAAAGTTCAATATATTTTTTTAGAAAAATTTTTTTGTCATATTCAAATGGATCAATTCCAGCAATGGTCTCTAAATCGTTTTGCCCATCTATGCTAATTAAAATATCTGGTTTAAACCTTCTAATAGAAGATAAGTATAATCCAAGAGATTGGTTTAATTTTCTACCAGAAGCACAAGCATTTATTACTTCAAAATTAATGTCGGGAAATTTTTCTTCTAATAATTTTAATAATTGTCCACTAATACTTGATTCATAGGAAAAAATGCCTGTAGGATATTCTTTTATTTTGTCATAAGGATAAGATTGACCTGTCCCAAAACTGGCAGAACCTCCAGTTATAAAAATTCGTATTAAATTATTTGGTTTTTCAAGTTCTATTTTATTTTTGGAAATAAATCCATATTCGTCAATAATTACGTCTTTTTCAGATGTGTTGGATTTTATGGTAGAATGTTTGAAACTTGCCACATTATTGTAAGTAGAATATAATGACAGTTCTCTATTAAATATTGGGTGCTCTAATTTTAAATTTCCAAACTTTATAATTAAAAAACTTGTTAGCTCAATAATGCTTAAACAAATTATTGTAATTACTATTATTTTAAAACTAGTTTTTTTCATTTAAAGGCTTGAATTATTGTAAATAAAATAAAGATTAACCCAGCTAATAAATAAACAATTCTATATATTTTTCTGATTAATAGTGCTTTTTGTGAAATGTTATTTATGTTAAAAACAATAATGCATAAATGAATTAAAGTAGCTAGAGCAAAACTTATAAAGGCGACTTTTGAAATATATTTGAAAACAAAAAGTAAAGATATTATTATTAGATTCAGGAATAATATGATAGCAATGCTTTTTGCAATAGTTTTAACTCCAAATTTTATTGCAGAAGTTTTAAACCCCGAATTTTTATCACATTCATAATCTATTATTTCATGCAATAAATGTCCGCTACTAAATGCTAATGCAAAGAAAATTGCAATAAATATTGCTTCGTATGAAAATTCTCGAAAAATTATCCAAGCCATTACAAAGTGTATAATTTGCCCAAAAAAATGAATTAATGTTCCATAAATAGCTTTTTGTTTTAATCCGATTGTTTTGTGGGCATATAAAATCCATAAAAAGATAGTAATAGCACATAATATGCTTGCAAACTTATTTAGTATAAAACTTAGGCTTAAAGAAATTAGAAAAAATATAAGAGCAAAAAACAAGAATTTTTTTTCAGAAAAGTTCCACAAATTTTGTAAGCGAATATTATTAGCGTCCTTTTCTTTTCCTGCTGCTGAGTTAAAACTATAAACCGATAAAACTATTGTAACGCTTAAAACTCCTAAGCCTAATAATTTTAAAATATTTTCATAATCGAAAGAATTTATAGCAAAAATTCCACCTATTAGGAAAAATCCACTCATTAGAAAAACTTCCGAGAGTCTAAGTGCTTGCCAATATCTTTTTAAAACTTTAATCATTTGGAAGTTTTATAATTTGATGTTCAAAATTATTAAGATTGAGCATACAAAAGTCTTTATCAATATTTTTATTATTTAATATTATTTTGCCTTTTGTTTTGGTTAGTTTTGTTATAAATTCTATATTACCATTAACAATTATTTTTTTATTCATTAAAATCAATTATTTATGCAAATTTAAAATAATTTATTCAATATTTTAAAAATTTGTGTGTTTTAATACATTTTTTCTTATAAAAACCATTTTGTAAGCTTAAAAAATTATCTTTGTGTTTAATTACAAAAGCTATTTTTATTTGCAGAAGTGAAAGTAGTAAATAAAAAGGTAAACTATGAAATTATTATTTGGAATATACGGAAAAAATGAGATTGATTTAATATTTAATATCACTACTGACCGGCAAAAATACAACAAAAATAAAAGCCCTTTAGAAATACAAATGAATCTATTATTACGTATTTTTAATCATTTATTTTCAATGACTTAGAAAACATTATGAGATTTTTTAATTTAGTCGATTGATAGTGATAATTTTTTTACTATGTTTGCATTATGGATAATAAATTGTCCGAATAATAGGGGTTCAAACCAATCCTATTTTTGTTAAAAAAGTTGATTATGATGAATTTGAAAAACAAATCAATAAAACTTAAAATAGATAGCTCATATTATTCTATTCCTGAGTATTTTTTATTACTATATCGATATTTTCCAATAGTCCATTCTTTAGGACAGCAACAGATAAAATCAAAATATGCAAGTACTTTATTGGGCTTGGTTATTATGATAATAAAATTGGTACTCACTATCTTGATTTATTATTTTGTTTTTGGAGTACTAATTAAAGTTGATGTTGGAGATATTAATTATATTCTATTTTTGATTACTGGTTACTTTGTTTGGTCTCTATTTATATCAATAGTTGGTGAAGTTAGTGCATCATTATTAAATACTAAAAATTTGTATTCAAAAATATTTATTCCCAAAATATGTATTCCTGTTTCGCACTTGTATATTCCGGTTTTAGAATCATTCATATCGTTAGTTTTTATCATTATTTTGATGTTTGCTTTAGGAATCCCTTTTCAAGTAAAATTTATTTTTGTGCCTATCTTGTTAGTTTTAAATGTGTTAATCGGATTGTCAATTGGTTTGGCAATTAGTATTGCCTCGGTAAAAAAGCGAGATGTTTTGCATCTTATTCCTTATTTGATTGGATTTGGATTCTTTTTAACTCCGGTTTTTTACTCAACGACCATAATCCCCGATGCATATTCGTTTATAATCTATTTAAATCCGCTTGCATTTATAATTGATCTATACCGATGGATTATTTTTGACTGTGCTTTGCCAAATTTGAAATATTTGTATGGGTTTATTCCAGTAATATTAATTTTTGTTTGGAGTTTCAATTTGTATCGTAAAAACGACAAAAAAATTGTAGATTATATTTAAGTCTATTTTAACAGATGGAAAAAGTAATTGAAATAAAAAATTTATCCAAAGCCTACGAGCGCTATGTTGTAGATGGGAATAATTCTAGTAAAAAAGTAAGGAAGTTAGAATATGTCTTAAAAGACATAAATCTTGATATTTATAAATCAGATGTGGTTGGAATAATTGGTCCAAACGGCTCTGGTAAAAGCACTTTGCTGAAAATTCTTTCTGGTATAACGGCTCCAACTGAAGGTGAAGTATTAATCATTGGTAAAGTTGCATCAATTCTTGAATTAGGTGTTGGTTTCGATATGGAATTAAGCGGATATGATAATATTTTTTATGGTGGAAGATTATTAGGATTTAGTAATAGAGAAATACGTCAATCTATTGATAAAATTATTGAGTTTAGCGGTTTAGAAGATTATATTTATACGCCTGTAAAGTTCTACTCATCTGGTATGGTTATGCGTTTGGCTTATTC
>DAONZU010000077.1:0-10760 GCA_035406965.1 Bacteroidales bacterium | reverse complement strand
ATACTGTGCAGACGAAGAATTAAAAGTTCCTACTATTAATTATGAAGAAACTCAATCTTTTACATTATTGAAAGATAGGTATGGCGAAACAGATACATCTCTGAAACAATCAAAAGATTTAAAGAAAATAGCAAAACAACTATCTAACTCAGAACCCTTGTTTAAATATTTCCTAGATGGGTCAAGGCGCACATATAAGGTTGATGATATTCAAATTAATAAAAGGATTTTCCCAATTATGGCAGGGCAGATTGGTGTTGCTTGTTGTGAGAGAAAGAATCCAAATTGTTTTAAATGTAAAGAGTTGGAAAGTAATTTGGTACTTTCTTTACCATCAGAAGCGAATTCAGAAACCAGAAATACAGAATTGTTTTTTAATAATCTGAAAGAAAAAATTAATAATACACCAAGGGTACAAAAGACTGGACTAAAATTCTCAAATATATTAAGCTATTCATCAAAAGCAAATGTTGATTCTGAAGAATTAAAATATGAACATTTAGGTATTGCTGCAATACAAGATGAAATGGTTGACTGTGAAAAAAAGATTGTAGCAAATCTTACTGCAAAAAATCTTTTAAACGAAGATAATTATTTACTTAAAGACGGTTCATTGCAATACAAACCAATGAAAACAGGAGAATACAAGGAATTAGCAAAAATTAAAAACAACTATCGTTGTGTAATAGGCGTTTCAAAACTTTTTAATCCTGAGTTTTGTAAAGATAGAAGTGGTAAAAGTAATGCTGCTTTAATTGCAAAATTACCTTTATATCATAGGACTCCTGCCTACATGTTTCAACATGATAGAGAAAAGTGGTCTTATCTCGGGGATTTTAAATATAGTGTTTGGTATGTTAGAATTAGGGATGCAAAACATACTGAAAGTCCATTTGCAGGTATATTAAAAATTGAAAAAATATTAATTACTGAGGATGAAAATGAAAAAGGAATAGATAGTGATTTAATCGATATAATTACAGCAAATATTATAAATGAAAGAAATCCTGTTTGTTACGGTAAAGATAGCAGATGGGCAAATCACTTATATCCAATTTATTTAACAGAATTATTTTTAAAAAGCAAGTATTTAAGTGATATTCACTTTCTAAACTTATTTTAACATGAAGCAAATAGGAAAAATTATCGCAACAGAAAAAGTTCCAACTACGGTTGATGAGTTCTTTTTTTGGACAGACAAAGAATTAATAATAAAGCCTTTTGACGTCGTTAAGGTTAACCATATTAAAAACTCAACTACCTTTGGCGTTGTTGAAGAAATATCTCATTTAACGGATAATTCAAGTTTTCTAGCTGGCTATATTTCAAGCGATTTTGGAGATGTTAATTATCAGCAATACACTCAGCGAATTGGAATGAATTACGTTAGAGCAAAAGTAGTTGGCAATTCGCAAGGTATCTATACGCCCGTTTTAGATGGTTCATTTGTTAGTCTTGCCAGTGAAGATGACATAAAAGAGGCGTTAGGATTAAAAGACATAAAAAATCCTTTACCTTGTGGATATATTGAAATGTATGAACAACCTGATAGTGTTACAATACCAGTGCATTTTAATTCTCATTTTTTAATTGGACCCGAAGGGGCTCATTTAAATATTTCTGGTATTTCAGGTTTGGCTTCAAAAACATCATATGCAATGTTTTTGTTAAAAGCAATTCAAGACCAATATATAGAAAAATCAAATGGGGAATCTGTGGCTTTTGTACTGTTAAATGTAAAAGGAAGGGATTTACTTGCTATTGATGAAATAAATGACGAATTAACTTCTGATGATATGAGTATCTATAAAATGCTGGATTTGAGTACTGTTCCATTTCAGAATGTAAAATATTTTTATCCCTTTTCAAAAGATATTGTTTCATCAACATACGGTAGAGATGTTAAAAGTCAAATGGAACTAAACAAAGCATTTTTATATAAATACATTTTTGAAGATGATAAAGAAAGTATTGATTTGTTATTTTCAAATGTTGATGATCCAAACCAAACAATGGAATCCATCGTAAATTATATTGTTACAGGTCAAGGTGGTTTTAACGGCATTACAAATTGGGATGACTTACTTAAAGAAGTCTATGAGCATACAAAAGCAGGAGTTTCAGCTAAAGACAAGGAAATTACTGTTTTAAGTTGGCGTAAATTTTACCGACTATTCCGAAAGACAATTGAAAAAACTACAATATTTTCAAATTCAATAAGTAACGAGCCAAAAAATAAAGAAAAAAGACTAAAGGAGGCTATCTTAAACATTAAGAAAAATGATGTTTTTGTAATTGATGTAGCAAAATTAGATGAAGAAACACAAGGATTTGTTTTTGGGGATGTTATGCGTTCTATCTATGAGTTAAAACTTGGTCAAGCGTATGATAGAAACGAAGCAGATATTCCATCAAAGATTGTGATATTTATTGATGAATTAAATAAATATGCTTCCAAAGAAGTGCCGAAGAGTTCTCCAATTTTAAGACAATTATTAGATATAACAGAAAGAGGTCGTTCGTTGGGTATAATATTATTTTCAGCAGAACAATTCAAAAGTGATATTCATGACAGAGTAAAAGGAAATTGTGCAACACACGCATACGGCAGAACAAATGCAATTGAAATCTCAAAACCAGATTATCAATATGTGCCACCAGTTTACAAGTCTATGCTTACAAGATTGAAACAGGGCGAATATGTTGTTCAAAATCCCGTGTTCCGCTCATTATTAAATATTAAATTCCCAAGACCAATTTATAAACAGTTTAAGAATGGATAATAAGTTTACACCAGTTATTGGAAAAGATGTTATTGAATCTCTTACAATTGGAATGTATGAGGATTCCCGATTTATTTTTAGAGAATACATTCAGAATTCAGCAGATCAAATTGACAAAGCTGTAAGAGAAGGTTTATTAGAAAAAAATCAAGGTGAAATTCATATCACAATTGATGCAGAAAGAAGAAAAATTATTATTGAAGATAATGCTACAGGTATTGCTTTTGAACAAGTACAACCAATTTTACAGAATATTGCACAATCTACAAAGCAAAGAGGTGTAGATAAAGGTTTTCGTGGTATTGGGAGACTTGGCGGTTTAGCATATTGTGAGAATTTAATTTTTGAAACATCATTTTTTAATGAAGCCAAAAAATCAATTTTGAAATGGGATGCTGCCAAATTAAAAGATATTATAAATAATAGGAAAGACAAAGAAGATGCAATCTTAGTAATTAAGCAAGTTACAGAGTTTTCAACTCAAAAGGAAAATCCTGAATCACATTATTTTAAAGTTATACTAGAAAACGTAACAAATGATGATTTGCTTGATAAACGAGAAATTGAAAAGTATCTTTCAATGGTTGCACCATTACCATTCCCAACAAGATTTATTTATAAATCAAAAATATTTGATGAGTTTAAAAAGGATAGCATAACTGTAGACGAATACAAGATTTATCTTAATTCAGAACAATTATTCAAAGGATACTCAACTTATATTTACAAAGGGGATGAGAATGACAAAAAGAAAGAAGATGAAATAATAGATGTAGTTTTTTTTAAAGAATATGCTTCTGATGGTAAACTTTTATACTGGGGCTGGCATAGTGTATCTAAAAAAAATCAATCTTTAAGCCAAATAAATTATACCAGAGGATTTCGTTTGAGAAAATCAAATATACAAATTGGAAATGAATATACGTTATTAAAACTTCAACGTGATAAAAGATTTCATTTTTACTTTTTTGGAGAAATACATGCTTCGCATCCTGATTTAATTCCAAATTCAAGACGTGACTATTTTACAGAAAACAAAATTTATTTTGAATTTGAAGAAAAGTTAAGGAATTTCTTCCATTCAAATATTTATAAACTTTGTTACACCGCTTCAGAAATAAATAGTTCAATTAAGAAAATCGAAGAATTAGAAATATTTAAAGAAGAGTATAAGAAAAAGAAATTAATAGGTTTTACTGATAAAAAAGAACTTCAAGAGTATAAAGAAAAACTTGAACAAAAAAAAGAAGAGGCGAAGAAGGCACAAAAGAAAATTGAAAAAATAAAACAAGATATTAATAATGATGAAATTTCTCCTGTGAAGAAAATTCTTGATAAAGTTGAACAAACAGATAACAAAAATAATTTAAATGACATTTCTACAGAAAATGAAGACGATTGTAAACCAATATTTAGAACTGATAAACTGAGTTCTTTAAATAGGGAACAAAGAAAATTAGTGGCAAAAATCTTTTCTATAATTAGAGATTCTTTAGAGCCAGATATGGCAGAAAATTTAATTAACAAAATTGAAGACGAGTTAAAATGAGAAATATTTTATTAATAGAACCAAACTACAAAAATAAATATCCTCCAATTGGATTAATGAAACTCGCAACTTATCATAAAATGTTAGGTGATAATGTTGTTTTTTATAAGGGAATGCCAAAAGATTTTTTAATTAAACACATAACCGAACAATGTGTCAATAAACTTGAAAAAATAGATAAATCTATTAATTGGAAATCTAAATTTTTATTAATACAGGAATATATTAGAAAACGTAATAAATCATTAATTGAAGATTTAAAATTTTCAGAATCAAAATATGAATTATTGCTACTAAATGCCCTCAGTTATTACAAAGATTTTTATTGGAAAAAATTATATTTAAAAGAAAAATACTGGGATAGAATCTGTATTACAACTTTATTCACTTTTTATTGGGATATTACAATTGAAACAATTCAATTTTATAAGAATCTTGTTAAAAATGAAAATGAAATATGGGTTGGTGGCGTTATGGCTTCGGTAATTCCTGATGAAATAAAAAAAGTTACAGGAGTAAAAAATGTTTTTTCAGGATTACTTAACAAAAAAGGTGTATTGGATGATAATGATATTATTATTGATGAATTACCTTTGGATTATTCTATTTTAGAAGAAATTGATTACAAATACCCTGAAAATAATGCTTACTATGGATATACTACTCGAGGTTGTGTAAGGAAATGTGAGTTTTGTGCAGTCCCTATCATCGAACCAAAATTTATAAAACATGTTGAATTATCATCTAAGATTAAAAGTGTAAATAAAATTTATGGTGAAAAACGCAATCTATTACTTTTAGACAATAACGTACTCGCTTCTTCAAAATTTTCTCAAATAATTGCTGAAATTCAAGCATGTGGTTTCGATAAAAAAACTAAGTTTACCGAACCTAATCAACTTGAAATTTCACTCAATAATTTAAAAGCTGGTATTAACGACAATGGTTACATCAGAAAAACTGTTTTTTTACTTAATGAATTAATAGACAAATTGAAAGGAGATCAAAAACAAGAGATTTACAATTTAGTAATGGATAATAATTTAAATAAGCCAGAAATAGCAACTAAAAGCACAATATTAAAAATTGTTCCTGATTTACTTCCAATATATGAAAAATATAAAAATAAAACTTCCAAACAAAGATTCGTTGATTTCAATCAAGGCATAGATGCTCGTTTATTGACTGATGACAAAGCAAAACTTTTAAGCAAGATCCCAGTTAGACCTTTACGTATTGCATTTGATAGTATGGAATACGAAGAATATTACATAAATGCAATTCTAAGAGCGAAAAAATATGGTATTAAGCATTTTTCAAACTATTTACTTTACAATTTTAATGATAAACCTGTTGAATTATATCAAAGACTGAAAATAAATGTTGAATTATGTGAGAAATATAAAATTGATATATATTCTTTTCCTATGAAATTTCACCCGATTTTCGGAGACTATAGTTTAAATAGAGATTTTTTAGGTCCACACTGGAACAGAAAATTCATTAGAGCCGTTCAGGTGATTTTAAATGCAACAAAAGGTAAAATAGGTAAAGGTAAAAGTTTCTTTTATAAAGCATTTGGTGCAAACGAAGACGAATACTTTAAGTTACTTTATATGCCTGAAACATACTTGCTTTATAGATTCTTCTTTGAAAAAGAGGGTATAACAGAGTCATGGTGGCATTCATTTCAAAATCTTTCTTCTTTAGAACTTATTAAAGTGAAACAAATTGTTGAACAAAATGATTTTAAAGTCATTGAAGATTACAAATCACAAAAAAACATTTATGAAGTTTTAAAGCATTATACTGTTTCGAGAGACCAAATTGAGAATCCAAATTCGGAGCTTTCAAAACTAAAAGCAAAATTTGATAAACTAGAAAAAGCAGAAAAATATGGCGTTATTGAGAATATTGAATGTTTGTAATGCAATTCATATTGAATTCACAAAGAAATCGCTTAATCCCCTAATATAATGGCAGATTTGATATATAGTATTGAAAGAGTTTTTGGAAATTATCTAACAAATGAGCAGTTATACAATATCCCAGAATATCAGCGTGGCTATAAGTGGAGTAATCAACAAATAAATCAGTTGCTTGATGATATAAATGAATTTGATACTGGAGGTGATGACGAACTCTTTTATTGTCTTCAAAATATTACACTTGTTCCTTTTGAAACTGAAAATAAATTGAATGTAGTAGACGGTCAGCAACGACTAACAACAATTTCTTTGATTTTGGCTTATTTAAAAGAAACAGAAAGAATAAAATGCAAACTGCACTACGCAGTAAGAAAACCTTCCAACGATTTTTTACAATGTGTTATCGCTAATGAATCTGGAATCATTAATAACATTATGGAAAGTGATGATTTTGATAGTTTTGTTTCAAAATCCAATAAAGATTACGACTATCAGGATGTTTATTTTATGTATTGTGCAATCAAAACAATTGATGAATGGTTTAAAATAAAAGAGAAAGAATCAAACCCTTTAAGTCGAGATTTATTTAAACATAAAATTTTAAAAAATGTTAAGGTGATTATCAATAGAATAGAGGGTGTCGCAGAACAAGAATTATTTATGAACCTCAATGCTGGGAAAGTGCAATTAGATGGCTCTGATTTAGTCAGGGCAATTATGATTACACGGGTAGCAAAACAAGAAATGGAGGAGTTTGATTCTTCTGAAGTTAAAGATGTGGTTCGTCTTAATGAAAGAAGAATAAGAATTGGGTGGGAATTAGATGAGCTAAATGCTTGGTGGAGCAAAGAAAATGTATTAAACTATTATTCTGTTTTCACAAATCTTAATACAGGAGAAAAGGAAACTATCAAATTTGACGAAAAGAAGCACCCAATCAATTTGCTTTATAAAATTTGGGCTGAGTCATTTACGGACAAAGAAGGTAAGCAGCTATACACAGATTTAAGATTAAGTTATTTTGAAACTAAAAACACTAATGCGTTAGATTTATATACATCTATTATATTACTTCATCGCACTTTAAAAGATTGGTTTGAAGATAGAACAATTTATCATTATTTAGGTTTTTTGTTTTCACAAAAGCACATATCATTTAATACTATTTGGAAAGAATGGAATAATGAAAAAAATAATAGAAGTCAATTTATATGCTTTTTGAAAAATGAATTGCAGAAATGTGTTTTTGGTAAAGAACCTAATGGAGAACTAGAGGATACAGGTATTTAATTTTGGTTGGATAAAATAAAGGACTATAATTCTGAAAACCCAACCAACTGGTATGAAACACCACAATTAGAAAAAATTCTTCTAACTCTTGATATTATTGAACATTCACAAGAAAAAGAAAAAGGGATTCCTATGCCATTCTTAAAACCTCGCTATTTTAAAAACCACAAAGAAGATAAAGAACACATTTATCCAGGCACTCCTAAAGATATAAAAGCTATTTCCATCCTGACTAACCCAGAACTAAGTTTTTCGAATTATGTCGCTAGATTGAACAATGGATATGCGGATGATAAATTAATCTACTGGAAATTTTCAACTAATGATTGGGAATCATATTCTGATGAAGAAAAGAGTAATAAATTACTTTCCTTAAAGCAAGAAATTCATCATAAACGACCAATCAATTCAATCGGAAATTTGGTATTATTACACTTAAGTATCAATCGTGGATTTGGAAATGATTATTATCAAGATAAAAGAATGATTGTAATCAATAACACTGAAAATGGAGAATATGTAAGGTCGCACACATTAAAAGTTTTTGTAAAGCAAACTGAAAGTAATGATTTAAACAATTGGACAATGGTTGACATTACCAATAATGCAGATATGATTCACAATAAAATAAAGTTATTTTTTAACCATAAATGTAATCTGGAGTCTAATGAATAAAAAGAAAGCTGCATTCTTAAAAGAAGAAAATCTGCTTACATTATTTTCTCAGAATAATTTTATTGTGCCTGAGATTCAAAGAGAATATGTTTGGGGCGAAAATGAAAAAGTAATTACAGACTTTTTAAAAGATATAAAAAGTAAAATCGGAATATGCTGTACTGCTTGCAATTTGCCTGTAACGGAAAACAAAATAAACATTGGTTTTCTCTATTCTTATAAGCCTGATTATGTGAAAATTGAACACGAAAGGTTTTTAGATGAGAATCTTATTGATGGACAGCAACGATTTACAACACTTTTCCTTTTATTGTTCTATTGTTCCCTAAATGAAGTAAAAAAAGATGGGAAAAATCGCAAGGACGAATTTCTGACACTAATACGTTTTGAAGAGAAACTTAAAATGTGTTTAGATTTCAGAGTAAGAGATTTGACAAAAAGATTCTTATTAGAATTGATTGAGAAAGTTGAAAATAAAGAGCAGTTAAAAGAAATTAATAAGCAAACTTGGTTCCTTAAAGACTATAAAAATGATGTGAGTATTAAATCAATGCAAAAGGCATTGGGTTATATTCAAACAATTTATTCGGACAATACTCGATATTATAATCATCTGATTAATTACATTGTATTTTGGCATTTTAAAACGGAAGCTACTTCACAAGGCGAAGAACTTTATATTACAATGAACGCAAGAGGTGAAGAGTTGGCAGATAATGAAGTAACTAAAGCTGCATTGATGGTTAGTGGCTCTGAACTCTATGAATGGGGTAAAAAATGGGAAGAATGGCAACAGTTTTTTTGGAAAAACAGAAATAAAACTGATGCAAACCAAAGTGCAGATAAAGGATTTAATGGCTTTCTATCTTGTATTGCAGGTTTAGAATTTTATCTTAAAGACAAAGAAGGTGAAAAGGCAGAAAGGGATATACAAAAACTTTTAACTTTAAATAAGGTTGAAGAATATTATAGTGCATTTAAGTTTCTTATTGAAAGCAAAAATGAATTTTCCAAAGATTATACATATTCAGAATGGATTGACAAATGCTTAAAGGAAATTTGGTTCATATTTAATGAGAACAAAACGGATTGGTTTTCAGATTATAAAGATAAAAACAAATCAACAGAACGCAAAAAGATGGTGTTTTTATGGTCGTGGTTATATTATATAAAGAAAGCCAACGAAAATAATAATACCAAAATTGAAATTAAAAAACTTTATAGACTTTTAAGATTCTTTTATATTCGATATTTTAATAATAATAGATCCGTTTCAACATTAAAATATACAATTGAAGAATTTATCACAAATGGTATTTGGAATTCTACTAATCATTTTATTGAAAGAGGAGAGCTGTTTCCTGAAGAAGAAACAGATTCAAATTTTCGTACAACAGAAGAAATAGCAAAAATTTCTTTACTTCAAAATACAAAGGTTGATGAATTATTGAAAATTGAAGAATTGATATGGCAAATTGAAGATCATCCATTAAATATTGATGGCAGTGATGTTGGCAATATTAACATTACGCATCTAATTAATTTAAATGCCTCTACTTCATTGGTAAATCTCCAGTATGTTAAAGACACTTTCGAACAATTATTCCCAAATAAAACAAAAAATGGCTCTTCAATTCTGAAAACTATATTATTACATTACGGAGATTTTTGGAAAGACACTTCATACTATCACAAACGATATGATTTTTCAGATTGGAAACGTAATATTAGAAAACCTGAATTTAAATTATTCATAAATTCCTTAAACGGCAAAACACCTGAGCAGCTTCTTGAAGAATTGCAAACAGCATTTTTGAAGTCAAATACAGCAGAAATTGAAAATTCAAATATTGCACTTAATACAGTTTTTCCATTGAGAATTAAACTTATTTATTATTCAATATTAATAAACTATAATGATTTATGGGGTGAAGGAGAGAAGATAATTATTTGCGGAGAAATAGAATACTCAAGATTATTTAAAGATGAAAACAAAATAATATATAATTCAAAAGGAACTTTTAAAGGAGATTGGGGTAATACTGACCTTTGGGCGAAAGCAAAAAAAACATTTAAAAATCCATTAGATGAATTAAAAAGTAAAGTTAAAAAATAATTATGCCTACGCATTTGCAAGCACATTGCCAAAGCCCCACGAGCAACGCTCCAACCAAAGCTTTGTCAAAGAGCTTGCAAAGCCAACGCACCGAGAGAAATTGTTTTAAAAATTTTGCCGTCACTTAAAAAATAAAAACCGCTAACACACGAGCCGACAGAAAAGAAAGAAAGTAAAATGACAATGATGACACGGAAACTGAATATAGACAATGGTTTACAAGACTGGAGGACAGAACACCAGGCGGTAACAGGCGGTATAGTTAATTGCCGGTGCAGTGGGTATTCGAGCGGCACAGCTCGTATCAAAAGTAGTTGTAACTTGACAGGAAAGTGCTTCGAAATCGGCAACTAACCATACCGCCAACCGTTGTATGCAAGTTTGCAGACAGTGCACCGCTAATATAGTAGGCAGAATAA
>DAONZU010000076.1:0-10772 GCA_035406965.1 Bacteroidales bacterium | reverse complement strand
CACTACAGAAATTTATACTCATATAGATAGAGAATATTTAAGAGAAGCAATTATACAATTTCATCCAAGATCGTAATTTATCTATGATTATTTAAAATTATTCGACTTTGATATTTCATTTTTTTTCATATCTTTGTACAAAAACTAAAAATTATGAAAAATATTGCAGTAATTTTATCTGGAAGTGGCAGATTTGACGGTAGTGAAATACACGAAGCTACCTTAACTTTATTAGCTTTATCAAAAAATCAAGTAAATTACATATGTTTTGCTCCTAATAAAGCTCAATATCATGTAATCAATCACTTGACTGGAGAAGTGAGCGATGAAACTAGAAATATTTTGGTTGAATCTGCAAGAATAGCTAGAGGTAATATTAAAGATATAAAAGAACTTAAAGCAAAAGATTTTGATGCACTTATTTTACCTGGTGGTTTTGGTGCAGCAAAAAATTTATCTTCTTTTGCTTACGAAGGCGAGAACTATAGTGTTGATCCTGAGGTAGAAAAAGTTGTTAAAGATTTTCATTCTTCAAAAAAACCAATAGCTGCTTTATGTATTGCTCCTGTAATTATTTCAAAAGTGCTTGGTGCAGAAGTTACAATTGGCACAGACAAAGCAACAGCTAAAATTATAGAACATGTTGGAGGTAAACATATTAATAAAGATTATCATGAAGTAGCAATTGATACAAAAAACCTTATTGTAACAAATCCTTGCTATATGCTTGCTGATGATATTTATAAAGTTTGGTTGGGTGTTGAAGCCTGTGTTGAGGCTATGCTCGGATTAATAAAATAAATCTTATACTTGTTGAAACTCTATTGTAACATTACCTGTTTGATCTCCTGTTCCGGGTTTTGCTTCGTATTTCCATTGCTTAATTGCATCTATAGCTGGTTGAACACATTCGTTGCAATTAGTGCTCACAAGTGTTACACTGGTAACATTTCCTTTATCGTTCACTATAATTTTTAACACTACTTTTCCTATCATATTATCTTTTCCAATAGGATCTACCTTTTTCAAAATTCTTCTATTTCCAATTCCTCCCCCTATTCCACCTGGTCCACTTCCAGTTCCAGTTCCTCCGGTTCCTAATCCTGGATTTCCGCCTCCAGTTCCAGTTCCTGCGGTTCCACTTCCTGTTCCGCCACCGAAAACTCCACCGCCGAATAGATTGTTTAGCCTATCAGCATTTGGATTTGTTGGAGCTGTAGTTTCTTGAGTTTCAGTTTCGTCTTCATTTTTTTTAGGATTTTCGGTTGGATTTGTTCCTGATTGCATAAAGGGGGCTTCTTCATTAGCTTGAGTGTTCACGCCATCGTGTGAAGAGATTTGAGAAGAGGTGTTTTGTGCGTTTGAAGTATTTGTGGACGATGAAGCTCCTGCGTTGATGTTACCGCCCCCAAAATCAATCAGTATAGCCTCTTCGGGGGGAAGAGGTAATGGTGTTGTAAAGCCTAATAAAAAAAGCAAAATTATAACTGTTATAGTATAGATAACAGCTGCTATAATTCCATATATGTTATGCTTTTTTAGACTCATTTTTTATTCCGGTTGTGTTGCCAAAATTAATTTCCAATTATTATTTTTTGCAATATTCATAACTTTTACCACTTGCTCCATAGGAACAGATTTATCAACATGTAAAGAAACATAAGGATCTTCTTGTCCTATAAGTTCTTTCTTTAATAGTTGCTCGACATCTGTTTCGGCGCATATTTGCATCCCAACTGCAAATGTATAGGTCCCGTCATTCATATCTTTTATAGATACTGTTGTAAACGGTTTTGCTTGAGTTTGACTATTGCTTGATGGAAGTAATAGTTTCAACGCATTTGGTGCAATCATGGTAGAAGTTATCATAAAAAAGATAAGCAACAAGAATACCAAGTCAGACATTGATGACATGCTGGTTTCCGAACTTATCTTACTTCTGCTTTTTATAGCCATATTTTATTATTTTACAGGTTCGTTTAGAATATCCATAAATTCAGTAGTTTTTGCTTCAAGTTGAACAACAAGACTAGTAATTTTTGCAACTAAAATATTGTAAGCAAAATACGCTAAAATACCTACTATAAGTCCTCCTACTGTTGTTACCAAGGCTTCATATATACCGCTAGACAAAGTACCAATCTCTAAATTATTACCTGCATTAGCCATTGCATAAAAAGCTGACACCATACCTGTTACAGTACCAAGGAAACCTAACATAGGAGCTCCCCCTGCAATTGTTGCTAATAGTGGCAAACCTTTTTCTAACCTTGCAACTTCTTGTTTTCCAACATTTTCGACAGTAGTATTAATATCACTTAAAGGACGACCAATTCGGCTAATACCTTTTTCAATCATTCTTGCCAAAGGACCTTCTTGAACTTTACATAAATCTAAGGCAGTGTCAACTTTCCCTGCAAAAATATTGTTCTTAATATTGTTCATAAAAGCCTTTTGGTCTTTTTGAGCTTTTTGAATGGCAATAAATCTATCTATAAATAAATAAACTGCAATTATTGATAATACTCCTAATATTATCATTATTACACCACCTTTGGTTGCTAATTCAAAAAGCGATAAAGTTTCTTCGCTAGCTACCTCGCCTGCTACATTTTGCAAACTATCTACTTGTAAAAATAACATAATTAAAATTTTATTTATTTGATATTATTATTTTTTTCACGAAATTAGACACATTTTTACTTTTAAACCATTTATTTCAAGGTTTTTATTAACACAAAACTGTTAAATTAACCTTGTAATTAATAAACGTTGCTGTTATAGCGTTTATTGCATGTAATTTCCTTTACTAATTGATATTGTTGAAAATTATTAAGAATTTGTTTATTAAAGCTTTTAAATAAGTTATGTAAATAGAATTTTATAAACTAATTTTGCAAAAATTTAAAAATAAACTTATGAAATTTTTTATTGACACAGCAAATTTAGACCAAATAAAAGAAGCTCAAGCTCTTGGCGTTTTAGATGGAGTAACTACTAATCCTTCTCTAATGGCAAAAGAAGGAATTTCTGGCAAGCAAAACATTTTAAATCATTATTTAGAAATTTGTAAAATCGTTGATGGCGATGTCTCTGCCGAAGTTATTAGCACTGATTACGAAGGTATTATTAAAGAAGGTGAAGAATTGGCAGCTTTGCATCCACAAATTGTTGTAAAAGTACCTATTATAAAAGATGGTGTTAAAGCTATAAAATATTTTTCTGACAAAGGTATTCGCACAAACTGTACTTTAGTGTTTTCTGTTGGACAAGCTCTTCTTGCAGCAAAAGCAGGCGCTACCTATGTTTCACCTTTTATTGGTCGCCTTGACGACAATAGTACTGATGGCATTGAGCTTATTGGACAAATTGTTGATGTGTATAATTATTATGAATTTGGCACTCAAGTTTTAGCAGCTTCTATTCGTCACACTATGCACATTATCAAATGTTTAGAAATGGGTGCTGATGTAGCAACTTGTCCACTAAGTGCTATTTTAGGCTTATTAAAACATCCTTTAACAGATATTGGCTTAGAACAATTTTTAAAAGACTACAATAAAATAAATAAATAAATAAACACTACATCAAATGGCTGAATTTTTCCGTATGCATCCCGAAAATCCGGCGGATAGGCATATTAATCGAATAGTTGAAATATTAAAA
Source organism: Bacteroidales bacterium (assembly GCA_035406965.1). Classification (GTDB taxonomy): domain Bacteria; phylum Bacteroidota; class Bacteroidia; order Bacteroidales; family ML635J-15; genus Bact-19. The sequence goes on along the minus strand of DAONZU010000076.1, from coordinate 7,106 downwards.
GACGACGGGGTAATAATTTACCCTACTGATACAGTTTATGGCATTGGTTGCGATATAACCAAACCAAAAGCTGTTGAAAGAGTAGCATTAATAAAAGGTATTAAACCTGAAAAAGCAAATTTTTCATTTATTTGTTACGACTTAAGCCATATTTCAGATTTTACAAAACCTTTGAGTAACAATATTTTTAAATTAATGAAAAGAAATTTGCCAGGTCCTTTTACCTTTATATTAGAAGCCAATAACAATGTTCCAAAAATTCTGAAAGCCAATCGAAAATCAATAGGAATTAGAGTTCCAAACAATAATATTATTAGAGAAATTGTAAAAGCTTTGGGTAATCCAATTTTAACGACTTCGTTAAGAACAAACGATGAAATTATTGAATACAATACCGACCCTGAATTGATTTTTGAAGAATACGAAAACGTTGTAGATGCTGTTATTGATGGTGGCTATGGTGGACTTATAGCTTCTACAGTCATAGATTGCACAGGTAGTGAGCCAGAAATTATAAGACAAGGAAGTGTAGAACCTGAATTTTAATCTCTGATTTTTATTGTTTCCAGAATGATTTTGTAAATAAAATCATTACTGTAAAAAGCTCTAGTCGTCCAACTAACATTAGGAAAGACAAAACCCACTTTCCAAAAACACTAACTCCTGCAAAGCCTACAGAAGGACCTGTTTCGCCTAAGGAAGTACCGACATTACCGATACTTGCAACAACTGCTCCGAGAGAGCTAGTAAAATCTAAGCCGGTAAACGATAAAACAAATGTTCCTATAATTATTAACACAACATATAATATTACAAATGCTAAAACACTATTGACAGTTTTATCTGACAACACAGCTTTATTATATTTTACAGGTAACACAGCGTTTGGAAACAATAATCTTTTAAATTCGAGAGCAGTATTTCTTAATAATATATGTATTCTAACGACTTTAATTCCACCGCTAGTTGAGCCTGCAGAACCTCCAATTAGCATAACTAACAATAGTATCAACCACAAACCAACTGGATGCCACTGCATATAATCACTTGTATTAAAACCTGTTGTTGTCATAACCGACACAACCTGAAACATTCCATCTCTAAAAGCTTTTTCTACAGGCAAATCCATATAAAACCAAAGTCCAAAGCCAACTAATAAGCCAAAGCCAATAATTAAAAATAAATAAAATTTAACTTCTGTATTTTTAATAAGTTTTTTGATTTTGCCAGTAAATGCAAAATACAACATACTATAATTTATACCCGAAAGTATCATAAACACTAGTATTATATAATGTATTGACGGCGATGTCCAATGTGCAACACTTGCTTGTTTTGTAGAAAAACCACCTGTCGCCATTGTTGAAAATGCATGATTTATTGAGTCAAACCAATCCATTCCAAAAATATGTAGTAAACAGGTCAGCACAACTGTTAGCGACACATAAACCAACCAAAGTTTTTTTGCAGTTTCTTTAATTCTAGGATGAAGTTTATCTGGTGAAATTCCTGGTGCTTCAGCTACAAACAACTGCACACCTCCAGATTTTACCATAGGCATTACCGCTATTGATAACACTATTATTCCCATTCCACCAATCCAGTGTGTTAAACTACGCCAAAACAAAAGTCCATGAGGCAAAGCTTCTACATTATTTAAAATTGATGCGCCTGTAGTCGTAAAGCCCGACATAGTTTCAAAAAAAGCATCTGTAAAACTTGGAACAAACCCACTAATAAAAAATGGTAATGCACCAAATAAAGACATCAATACCCAGGCTAAACTCACTATCAAATAAGATTCTCTTTTTTCAACTTTTTTATCAATTTTAAGATTTGGAAGCACTAATAATAATCCTGCGAAACAGGTTACTGCTACAGAAATCAACAAATAATTAAAGTCTATTCCAGAATAAATAGCAGAAACAGCAAGAGCAACAAGCATAAAAACACTTTCGGCTATCAAAAGTGATCCAAGAAAAAACATTATAATTTTAGCTTTAATCATTTGTTAGTTCTGCTTTTTATTATTACAAAAATATGAATAAAAATTATTAAATAATAAAAAAAGCCTGACAATAATTGCCAAGCTTTTTATTGTCGGGGTGGCAGGATTCGAACCTGCGACCCCCTGCTCCCAAAGCAGGTGCGCTAGCCGGACTGCGCTACACCCCGTAATATTTTTACGCTTACACTTCAAAATTTATAATTCAGAATTATAAACCACATACTTATTGTAAGCCAATTTTAATTTAAAGAACTTCCCTTATGTTTAGGGACTGCAAAAATAATACAATTCTGAATAAAACAAATTATTTTTTGAAAATATTTTAAAAAACTTTTACTTTTTTTATTTTTATAAAAGCTAAAACAAATTAATAGCCTAATTATCTGCCTATTATAAAAAAAATGACAATATTTTTCTTTGACACTTTTTTAATTTCAAACAACAACTCAAAACAACACAATTATTTTAAAAAAAAATCTATAACTTACTAATATAGCTTCCAAATGCCTAATTGTATAATTTTTCATTTTTTCTTAACACATTATTTACATATGGTATATGTTTGCAAAATAAAATTGTATTAAGTTTGTACAATTAAAACATGAATTTAATTTTATTTTTATGAAACACTTTATTTTATTATTTTCATTATTTTTCTTGAGTTTAACATTATTTTCTCAAGTAAATTTAGTTAAGTTAGACTCTCAATTATCTGAAAATTTCAGTATAAATGTTTTGGAGCAAAATTCGCAAGGTTTAACTTTAAAATTAATAAACAATTCTTACTATTTTAAAGATGTTATCACACCAAGAGGAGAAGCAGTGATTGTAAATTCTCCCAAAGCAAAAAATAATTTTCCAAAAGGAAGTCCAGATTTGCCTCTTATTCCGACTTCCATAATGATTCCAAATCAAGGAGGTTTTTCTTATAACATAATATCTTCGGAATATGTTACAGTTGAAAATATTGAAATAGCACCATCTAAAGGAACAATTTATAGAAATCAAGACCCTGAGGCTGTCCCTTATGAATATGGTAGAGAATATTTTATTGATGAATTTTTTCCGAAAAATTCTGCTTTTATTTCCGACCCATTTATTGTGCGTGATTTAAGAGGAGCAAATATTAGCTTTTTCCCTTTCACCTACAATGCTATTCAAAAAGAATTAAGAGTTTATAGTGAAATTATTTTAAAAATCACTTTTACAAATGATAATTTTCCAAATCAAATTGAAAATAATAAATTAAAAGCATCTTACGAATTTAATAATGTATATGAACGCCATTTCATAAATTACAAATCATCTACAAAATATACACCTATTGAAGAAGGGACACCTGGCAAGATTTTAATTATTTCAAAAGATGCGTATGCCTCGGCAATGACTCCATATATTAATTGGAAACTTGAAAAAGGTATAGAAACTGAAATGGTTTTAATTAGCTCAATAGGAACTAGCTCAAATGATTTAAAAACTTTTATTCAAGATTACTACGATAATAACGACTTAACTTATTTACTATTAGTTGGCGATGCTGAAGATATTCCTCCTATAAATGTTGGTTCAAATTATACTGACAATGGCTACACATATTTAGCTGGTAACGATAAATATGCGGATATTTTTATAGGTCGTTTTTCGGGAAATTCTATTGCAGATATTGAAACTCAAGTTCAAAGAACTGTTACTTATGAAAGAGACTTAAACGCTTCTGACACTTGGTTAACAAATGGTTTCACATCGGCTTCAAACGAAGGAGCAGGACAAGGACACAATGGAGAATCTGATGTTCAACATATGAATAATATTAAAGACAAACTTCAAACCTATGGTTATACAATTACATCTGTAAATCAACAAGGAGGGAATAATTCTCAAATTAGCAGTCATTTTAATGCAGGAACAGGAATTGCAAATTATATTGGACACGGCGACGAAACTCTTTGGGTAAATACAGAATTTACTAATTCACATGTTAATGCTTTAACAAATGAAAACAAATTACCTTTTATTTGGAGTGTCGCTTGTGTTAATGGTCATTTCAAAGGCAGAACCTGCTTTGCTGAGGCTTGGCTTAGAGCTCAAAAAAATAATCAACCAACTGGAGCTATTGCTTTTTTAGGTTCTACAATAAACCAGTCGTGGACAGAGCCTATGACAGCACAAGACGAAATGATTGATATTTTAATTGAAACATATTCTTCGAATATAAAAAGAACTTTTGGTGGTTTATCTTTTAATGGCATGTTTAAAATGATTGAAGCTGGTGGCGAAGGTCAATCTATGGCAGATACTTGGACAATTTTTGGCGACCCTTCTTTAATGGTTAGAACAAAAACTCCTCAAGAAATGAATATTAGTCACAACGATGTTATTACAATTGAAGAAACTTCATTTCAAGTAAATTGTGATGAAGAAAATGCTTTAGTTTCTATCACAAAAACTCAGGAAGATGTAACAACAATTCTTGGTACAGGATATGTAAATCAAGGAGTTGCAACAATAAATTTTGAAAATCTTTCAGAACCAGGAGTAGTTTTACTAACAATAACAGCTTTTAATAAAATTACTTACCAAGAAGAAATTATGATAATTGTGCCATCAGGTCCTTATGTTATTCATACTGAATATTCTATTAATGATGAAGAAGGAAACAACAATGGTTTAGCAGAATACAATGAAATTATTTATATTAATGAAACTTTAAAAAATGTGGGAGTTGATGTTGCAAACTCTGTTATTACAAGTTTAAGTTTAGCAGATGAATATCATGGAACAATATTAGAAGGAGAAAAAAGTTTTGGTCAAATAAATGCTGATGAAACTAAAACCGAAAACAAAGCTTTTAAACTATTAATAGCTGATGGAATATCCGACCAAACTAAAATTAAAGCTATTCTCACAATCACTGATGCTGATGAAAATGAATGGACATCTAACATTTTCATTCCTGTCAATGCTCCAAAAATGAGGTTATACTTTAACTCACTTGACGACAGCGAATTAGGAAATAATGATGGTTTACTTACTCCCGGCGAAACTCTTAAACTAAAAGTTCAAGTTAAAAACATTGGACATGCTAGTTCTGTAGCTGGAGTAGTAACCATAAGTAGCGAAAGCGAGTATGTTAGCAGTATTAACAATTCTACTTATAATATTTCCTCTTTAGCAGGAAACCAAGATGAAATTGTTGAATTTGAAATTAGCTTAGCAGAAGAAATTCCAAGTGACACTATGATTTATTTTAATTTTAACTTAATTGCTGGAATGTATATAAACACATTAAGTTTAGGTCTTAGTGTTGGCGAGTCTATAGAAGACTGGGAATCTAATACTATGACTAGCTTTGATTGGGAAAACGATTCTGATTTCCCTTGGACTATAGTTAGTGACGAAGTTTATGAAGGCGAGTATGCTCTCAAATCTGGAACTCCTACAGATGGTGGGGAATCTTCATTAATTATAAATTTAGACATTCTAAGCGATGATAAAATTGAGTTTTATAAAAAAGTAAGTTGCGAGCCTGCTATGTGGGGATATATGTTTGACCATTTTGCTTTCTTTATTGATGGTGTTGAAAAAAATGCTTGGGCAGGAGAAGTTGCTTGGTCAAAAGAGACATTTAATGTTAGCGCTGGTCAACATGAATTAAAATGGTCATATATAAAAGATGCTTATTTTAACCAAGGACAAGATTGTGCTTGGTTGGATAATATAAAATTACCTCCTCATCAAGATGCAAAAACATTAATACATACAAAAACTAATATTTCAGAAAACTCTTTAAACATTTATCCAAATCCAGCACAAGATATTACATATCTAAACATAAATATGAAAGAAAACTCTAGTGCAAATGTGAAAATTATAAATTTGAGTGGACAAATTGTTTATGAGTTTGCTAATCCTATAAATATTTATTCTGGCGAAAACAATATTTTGATTAACACTCAAAATTTCACAAATGGAGTTTATATTGTTACGGTAAGCACAAATCAAGAAACATTAAATTCAAGATTGATTATAAACAAATAAAAAACTCAATTTATGAATAAGATTATTTTTTTAATTATTTTCATTTTCTTAAGCTTAGGTCTTTTTGCTCAAAGAGAATTTACTGAAGCAGAACGTAGCAAATATCACATGAACTCGCCAGAAGAGTTTAAAACAAGTTATAGAAATCGTGCATTTAACTCCACTCCTCCTCCTGTTGGAGGCACTAGAAGCATTGCTGAATTTGAGCCAAATCAAGGAGTTATTATTGCTTTCCCGTTTAATTTTGCTGTCCCATATTCTTTAATTACAGAGCTATCTAAATATGTAAATGTTTATGTAGTTTGTTCATCTTATGCGCAATCGTATGCTTCTTCACAGCTTCAAAACAATGGAGTAAATATGGAAAATGTAAGTTTCGTAACTGCTCCAATAGATTCTGAATGGACAAGAGATTTTAGTCCTATTTTTATTGAATATGGCGAAAATAATAAAGTTGGTATAGTTGATTTTCCTTACAACCGTCCAGACAGAACAAACGATGACAATCTCCCTATTGTACTTGGCAACTATTGGGATATGGAAGTTTTCGGAATGAATTTAGTTCACACTGGTGGAAATTATATGACTGACGGACTTGGTATAGCAGCATCTTGCGATTTAGTTTATACCGAAAATTCAAGCTTAAGCCAACAACAAGTAAGTCAAATAGTACAAGATTATATAGGTATTGAAAATTATCATCTAGTTAATGACCCTCTCAATGATTATATAGAACATATAGATTGCTGGGGAAAATTTTTGGCAGTTGATAAAATTCTTATTGCTCGTGTTCCTGCAAGCGACTCAAGATATGCTGATTTTGAAGCAATGGCAGACTATTGGGCTAATCAAACTTCGAGCTATGGAAACAAATACAAAGTTTTTCGCACAAATTGGATGGTGAACCAAAACGCTTATACAAATTCTTTAATTTTAAATAATAAAGTTTTTATACCATTTAATACAGGAAGTCCTGGTGCATATAACGCTGATGCTGCAACAGTTTATGAAGAAGCAATGCCAGGTTATGAAATAATTGGAATTGAGTATAATAAATGGT
>DAONZU010000075.1:0-10798 GCA_035406965.1 Bacteroidales bacterium | reverse complement strand
ACTTCGATGCTGCACTAGCTAAAGCAACAGAAGTGGTTGCAGAAAAACAAGAAGCTGTGGCAAAACAAATCAATTAAAAGTTAAAAGCGATGCACTGAACGGAGTTGAAGTGTCGAAAGTCGAACCGAGCTTGCGAGCTCACCGAAGGTAAAGAGGCTGACGCGTCTATTGCTTCGCAGAGTTCGCAAGCTCACTCTGCTCGCTTAAACTTTCCACACAATTCTGCTCGTTCAGATTTTATTACAAATCCGAGCGAGCATCATGGGTGTTGGCGCGAGCATAAGTGATATTAGAGCGAGCTAGTGTTAGTTGTCTGAAGGACAACACAAGACTTTCAAAAGCTTGTCCGTAGGACAACATGTGATTAACCGTAGGCGGCAGCCTGCGGTAGTTGTCCCCTCAAAGGCTTTGCCCGCAAGGGCAACACAAACTTTCAACTTTCAACTTTTAACTTTTAACTTTTAACTGCTCATAGTGTGTTCAACTTCCTCGATACTAATAGGAATTCTCTTAGAACCTAAAATTCTATTTCCAGTTTCAGTAATTAAGATGTCGTCTTCTAGTCTTATTCCACCAAAATTTCTATATTCGTTAACTTTACTGTAGTTTATAAATTCTTCGAATTTTTTATCTTTTTGCCATAAGTCAATCAATTCTGGAATGAAGTAGATACCTGGTTCGTTTGTTAGTACATGTCCGGGTTTTAATTCTCTACCAAATCTTAGGAAAGCAGTTCCAAATATTTCGCTTGGTCTAACTTTATCATCGTAACCAACATTGGTTTGACCTAAATCTTCCATATCGTGAACATCTAATCCCAAAGCATGTCCTAAACCATGAGGCATAAATAGTGCATGAGCACCTAATGCAACAGCTTCTTGAACATTACCTTTCATTAAACCTAATTCTTTTAGACCGTTTGCTAAGATTTCGCAGGCTTGAAGATGAATATCCATATAAGTTTTGCCAGGCTTCATTAATTTTATTGAACCGTTAATTGCATTTAAAACAATTTGATAAATATCTTTTTGTTTTTGTGTGAATTTACCACCAACAGGAACAGTTCTAGTATTGTCCGAAGCATAAAACATGGGTGTTTGTGCGCCTGAATCGTGAAGCATTAAATCGCCTTTTTGCAAAACATTATCGCGAGAGTGATTGTGTAATGTTTGTCCATTTTTTGTTAAAATAACTGGGAAAGAAGGAACAGAGCCGTAAGACAAGCTAATGCCTTCAACAATTCCCGCAATTTCACGTTCAACAACACCGGGATAAGCATGTTTCATTGCAACTGTGTGCATCTTATAACCAATGTCGCAAGCTTTTTCTATTTCTTGAATTTCTATTTCTTCTTTAATATTTCTTAACTTAACAATTGCCTTAATGAAATTTAGAGAAGCTTTTGCTTTTAGTTCTTGAAAACTAATTCCTAAAAGACTGTGCAATAAAATCATGTTATCATGCTTGTAGGCAGGTAAATAATTAACTTCTCTACCTTTTTTTACAGCATCTTTAATATAGTCTGAAAGCTTTGCAAATTCGTAAGTCTCAAAAACAGAGCATTTACTTGCTAATTCTTTAACGCTTGGTTGAGGACCCATCCAAATTATATCATCAATATCAACATCGTTTGCGAAAATTATTTCTTTATCATTGTCAATATCTATGATTGCAGCCATGCCCGGAAGGTTCAGTCCGAAAAAATACAGAAAACTACTATCTTGCCTAAAATGATAGGTGTTGGCAGGATAATTCATAGGTGTATCGTTATTTCCTAAAAATAAATATAAGCCTTTTTGTAAATCTTTTTTTAGGCTTTCTCTTCTTTTTTTATAAACTTCTGGTTTGAACATAATTTTTTGAATTTTAAATAATCGTTAAATATAGACATTTTTTTTATGAATTAATAAAAAAAATTAAATAATAATAAACACAATTATTATTTAAGCAAGATTAGATTAAAATAGGGGACTTGATCACTTATTTTTTAATAAGTTTTTTTGAATCTAAAGTTTTTCCTTCTACAATTAGGCAAGCGAAATATACACCGGCTTTTAGGTCATAGGTGGCAATTTGAATTTCGCCTTGTCCAGCTTGAATTTGAACGGACTTAACTTTAATGCCTGTAAAATCAAAAATTGCTATTTCGCCATTTTGTTCTTCTGGTAAATTGTAATAAAAATTAGCATAATCATTTACAGGGTTAGGAACTGGTGCAGAAATTTTACCGACTTCTGGATAGTTGTCAAAAATAAAATTTGGAAAAATATGATGATTATAATTATAATAGGTATTTGCTTGGGAATTTAACCCAAAACACAAGAAAATTAAAATCAATATGTAAAAATTAGTTTTCATCTAAATTATAATTATACAAATATCGTTCCTAAATTCTTGTACGTAAAAAAATCAATTAAGTTACAAAATTAGTTAAAAGTTAAAAGCGATGCACTGAACGTAGTTGAAGTGTTAAAAGCGATGCACTGAACGTAGTTGAAGTGTTAAAAAGAGGCTGACGTGTCTATCGCATATTCCAAGACTCGGATTGCCACTATGAGCGAGCGTGGTTTTAGTTGTTTAGTTTCAGTTTGTGAAAAAATATTTATAACAAAATGTGTCAAGTTTTTTAATAAGGAATACACACAAAGGAATTGAAAGTTTATGATTTTACTGTTTGAGATTTGATTATAATTTGAAAGTTTTACTCAATTTTGTAACCTTAGATAAATTTTTACGTTTAAACACTTAGAAAATTGATAAAATGAAAAAGCTATTTGCAGAAGATATTTTTGGGAATTGTTGTAAAGATTTTTTAGCAGGTGATAAAGATGCTAAAATTGTCGTAAATTCGGATATTGCTGAAACAGATTATCTTTTTGCAGATTATTTGTTTAGAGAATTTGATGAAATGCCCGAACATGAGCAAAAGGCTTTGTTACAAGCAAGAGGCGATATTTTAGATATTGGTGCTTGTGCAGGATCACATTCATTGTATATGCAAAATATGGGTTATAATGTAACTTCTTTAGATATATCTCAAGGCTGTTGCGAGGTAATGGAAAATAGAGGATTGAAAAATGTGATTTGTACAGATATTTTTTCTTATTCAGGTAAAAAATTTGATTCCATTTTATTATTAATGAATGGAATTGGAATAGCAGGAAATTTACCAAATCTGCCAAAACTTTTAGTCCATCTAAAAAAATTATTAAAACCAGGTGGTAAAATTATTTTCGACTCTTCTGATTTGCAATATCTATATTTAGATGACGACGGTGCTTACTCAATTCCTCTGACTGAAAGATATTATGGCGAAATGATATATAATTTATCCTATAAAGATAAAAAAACAGGTGATTTTAAATGGTTTTTTATTGACCCATATACAATTGAAGCTATTGCAAATGAAGTTGATTTAAAAATTCAGTTTTTGGCTTGGGGTAATCATTATGATTATTCAGCCTGTCTGTATTAATTCAGTTAAAAGTTAATAAAGTTCATAAAGTTCATAAAGAAAGCCGAACCCACAGGCCACTTCAGTTAAAAGAGATATACTGAACATAGTTGAAGTATTAAAAGTCAAAAGTCGCTCATAAAAAACACCTTGATTTTATACAAAAAAAAACGATGTCTTAAAATTCCTTCTAAGACATCGTTTTTTAGTATTATTTTTTTAGAGAAATTTATTTTTTAAGTTCTTTTTTTTGTTTTCTTAATGATCTTTGTGTTAGGTCATAAACTATAGGCGAAGCTAGGCATATTGAAGAAAACGCTCCAGTAGCTATACCAACTAATAAAGCAAATGTAAATCCTCGAATAACTTCACCACCGAAAACAAAGATAGCTATAACAACTAACAGAGTTGACATAGTAGTATTTACCGTACGACCTATAGTTGAGTTGATAGCATAATTTATTGTTTGGTCTAAAGGACGATTCTTGTATAGTTTTTGATGTTCTCTAAGTCTATCGAAGATAACCACTGTGTCGTTAATAGAATATCCTATAACTGTTAATACTGCTGCAATAAAGGTCTGGTCAACCTCCATATTAAACGGCAGTATATTATCGAATAAAGAAAAGACTCCTAAAATTAATAAAGCATTATAAGCTAAAGCCACAGTAGCTCCAGTTGAATATTGCCATTTTGTAAATCTAAATAAAATATAGACAAACATTAAAGCTAAACCTATAATAACCACTAAGATAGATTTTTTAACTATATCAGAAGCTACTGAAGGTCCAACTTTTTGTGCTCTAACTTTATAATCATCATTAAACTTTTCGTAGCTAACATCATCGCCGATAAGAGGTTTTAACCCTACATACAATAATGAGTCAACAAGTTGGTCAGTATCTTTTTCTTTAATTTTATATTTAGTAGTAATTTTTACTTGATTTTTGGTACCATAAGTTTTAACAATAGGCAAATCTTCATAAACTGTTTCTAGTGCTTTAGCCACTTCTTCTGGTTCAACAGCTTGTTCGAATTTTACAATATAATCACGACCACCAGTAAAGTCAACACCTTGATTTAAACCTTTAGTGAAAAGAAGTACAAGGCTTATTACAGCTAATGAGCCTGCAATGCCATAGAAAATTTTACGGTTTTTTATAAAACCAATATTTAAGTCAACAAATAGATTGTTTGTAAATTTATTACCAAAATTGATTTTCTTTTCTTTCTTTAATAATGATGAGAATATTAATCTAGTAATGAATAGTGATGAGAATAAAGAAGTTAAAATACCTATAATTAATGTAGTTGCGAAACCTTTAACAGGACCTACACCAAACATTGCTAGTACAATACCAACTAGCAAAGTTGTGATGTTACCGTCTAGGATAGCAGGGTAAGACCTTTTATATCCGTCAACTAATGCTGATTTTATTTGTTTTCCGGCTCTAATTTCCTCACGAACCCGCTCATAAATAATAACGTTAGCATCAATCGCCATACCCATAGTTAGTACAATACCTGCTATACCCGGTAAAGTAAGAACAGCACCTATAGAAGCTAAAACTCCGAAAACGAAGAATACGTTAGCAAGAAGTGCAATGTTTGCAACTAACCCAGCTCTGTTGTAGTAGAAAATCATGTATAATAGCACTATAATAAATGCTATAATAAATGAAGCAAAACCAGAATCTATAGCTTTTTGTCCTAATGATGGACCAACCACTTCGCTAGAAATAATAGAAACTGAAACCACCATTTTACCTGATTTCAAAACATTTGCTAAGTCGGTAGCTTCGTCTAGAGTAAAGTTCCCTGAAATACTTGAGTGTCCACCTTTAATTTCGTCGTTTACGTTTGGATAAGAATAAACTTGGTGGTCAAGAACAATTGCAATACTTTTTCCAATATTTTCTTTTGTAATTCTTGCCCATTCGGTAGCACCAGCAGAGTTCATAGACATCGAAACGTGAGCTTGACCAGTTCTTTCATCAAATTCTTGTCTAGCATCAGTAACTACATCGCCACTTAAAGCAGCTCCTCCAGTTGCTTTACTTCTTTGTAGAACAACAACTTCGTAATAATCAATATTTCCTTCTACTGGTTTATATCCACATGCAAAAACAACATCATTGCCAAAAAAGCCAGCTAAATAATCTGCATTCAAATCATTTATCAATGCATCTTTATCGGTTTTTTTCACATAACCCAAAACAGGTCCATATACGCCTCTGTCGCCAATATTAAATACCATACGTTTGGTAATACTTCTTGTTTGAGTTTGCTCACTTTGATTTGTTTCTACATCTACAATATTAGTAGTAGTGTCAATATCAGTAGTGTCGGTAGCTATGTTGGTAGTATCAATAGCAATAGTTTCTTCTTCGTTTTGTGTTAAGAAATCATCAACTTTGGCTAAGTTGTTTCTTATTTCTGTAGCATCTTTGGTTTCCCAAAATTCAAGAACAGCGGCTTGTTTCAATAAGTCTTCAACACGTTCAGGCTCTTTAATACCAGGTAGTTCTATATGGAAAACACCTCTGTTAGCAATGTCTTTTTGAATATTTGGCGAAACAACACCAAAAAGGTCGATACGTTTTCTTAAAACTACAAAAGCATTGTCGATAGCATCTTCGTATTGTGCATTAATGTAATCAATAACTTCTTTGTCTGTTGATTTTGCATTAATTTTATCACTATTGCTAATTTTACTAAATAAAGCAGCTAAACTACTTGATTTTGGGTCTTTTACTTTTGAATAAGATTCTCCAAAAATTGTAATAAAATTAGTTTCATCATCACCATCAATTATTTTGTTAGTTTCTTCTAGTGCCGCAAGCAAGGTTGGATCGTTAGGATTATTAGCTAAAGATAAAATTAAATCTTCTGCCGAAATTCTTAAACTAACGTTCATACCTCCTTTAAGGTCAAGACCAAGGTTTAGCTCCTTCTTTTTGCAATCCATGTAAGTATGTTTTGCAAATAGAGTTAAAGCAGGTAGATTTTCAACTGAATCAAGATAATATTTTACTAAAGAGTCAGTAATTTCTAACTGTCTAGCTTCGTCAACCTTTAAATTCATTGCAGTAAATTGAGATTCTGCATATTTTTCTGCTTTATTTTCTACTCTTTTAACAGCAAATGTAAATGTTAAATAGTATAGACAAATCAATGTAAATAGCACTGTTACTAATACAATCGCTCCTTTGTTACGCATATCTGTTAAATTTATTCATTAATTATTACTATGTTTATTTTAAAGTTTGCAAATATAGACCTTTTTTTTAAATTTTAATATGTTTTTATGTTTTATTTTATTGCTAGTTTAAGTTAGCTAAAGCAAGAACAGTTATTTGTAAGTTTTAAAAATATATTTTTATAAAAAAATATATCCTTGCTTTTTGTAACTTGCAGTTATTTAGGGATTTATAGGTTTTTTGATAATTAATTTTTTGTTTTCAAAATCTAGTACAGCATTATTCTCAATAAGAAAATCACAACCCAATATGCCTGCTACATGAGGTAAATTAAAGTTTTTATACAAATAGTTTATATGTTGCATTGAAGTAAATACGGCTTCAAAATTTTTTATTTTGAACCACGAAATCGAAAATGAATCAATATTCCCATAATATAATTCTTCAATAACAGAATTGAAACCAGAACTAGGATTGTCGGTTTCTAGGTTTTCAAACTCAATATCACTAAAAATAGGATTTTCTACGTCAAATACTGTACTCGAAGCTCCAGTGTCAACAATCATATTTACTTTGTTTTTATTTACTTTTGCTTTGATAAGTACGTGATTTCCACTGTCATCAATGTTTAGTATGTGAAGTTTGCTTTGGTATGTTTTAAATTTTTTACTCATAAAGTTTGGCAATATAATATTTTTTTGTTTTGTTTTAAACCTTTTCTATTTTTAATTGTCTATAATTCTGTAATCAAAAATATAAAAATTATGAAAACTACCGTAAAATTTTTAGCAGTAATTTTGTTTGTAACTTTTTATTCTGCAAATTTAGCTTTTTCTCAAGAAGCAAAAAGAGATTGTAAACAACATCAAAGCAGTTGTATTCACAAAGATTTGAGTGAAAGTCAAAAAACTAGTATTAATGCAATAAAACTTGCTAGCGATAAAAAAATTGCAGTATATAAAGCAGATTTAAAAATTAAAAATGCTGAATTAGACAAGCTTTTAATTGCAGAAAATCCATCAAAAAAGGATATTGATGCAAAAATTGATGATCTTACTAAATTGAAAGGCGATATTAAAAAAGAAAGAATTGATTGTCGTTTAAAAATTCGCGAAGTATTGACTCCAGAACAAAGAGTTAATTTTGACTTAAAAGGTAAAGGTATGAAAAATCACAAAGGTTCTCAGTGTGAACATCATAAAGAACAATTTCATGGTCATAACCATCCATGTCCAAAAAGTGGGAAATAAATATATTTAATTAATTTAATGTGAACTGCTTGATAATTTTTTTGTCAGGCAGTTTTTTTTTATTGCGATACGGTTCATAAAATTTGACTAAAAAATTACAACTTTAAACTTTTTTTGTATCTTTACCGTCTTGGAATAAATTTTGTAAGATATTATTCTATGAAAAAGTTTTTATACATATTAATATTAATTGTTTTTAGTCAAGGTTTATATGCTCAAGAAGTTGTTAATTCAGATTACACAAAGGGTATAGATGCTTTTGAAATTGACAAGCTCAACAATTTTTATTTTATTAAGGATAATCAAATTTTGAAAACCGATTCTGAGTTTAATAAATTGTACGACTATTCTGACAAAACTTTTGGAAATATTTATTTTATTGATGTTAGCAATCCATTTAGAGTTTTAGTTTATTATAAAGATTTTAATGTTATTGTATTCTTAGACAATAAATTAGCACCGTTAAGGTCGCCAATTTATTTAGACGATTTGAATTATTTTTCAGCAGATGCTGTATGTTCTTCTTCTTTTGAAAGTTTTTTAGTTTTTGATTCGCAAAATACAAGAATAAATACAATTTCTAAAGACCTTGTAACAACTCAAAAGGGGACAAGTCTTTATAGTATTGTTTCGGAACAAAAACCTGTAAAAATGAAAGAAAGCAATAATTATATTTTTATAAGTTTTGAAAATGGATATATTCACGTTTTAGACAAATATGCAAACTATGTTGATTCATTTTTTTATGATGGATTAATAGATTTTGATTGTATAAATGATGACTTGTATTTGTTGGGAAATAATGAGCTTATAGCTTTTGATATTAACAAAGAAAAAATATTGTATTATAGCTTTGAAGTTAGTAATAGCATGGGTTTTAAGATAAAAAATGATGTTTTATACATTTTAAATAAAAAATCGTTAATAAGTTTTAAAATTCTTTAGCCATTTTTTTGGCTTAATTATTAATATTTTATATATTTATTTTTTTTAATAATTACAAAATTTTAAGAATATGCACATAGCAGTAGCAGGAAATATTGGCGCAGGAAAAACCACATTAACCAAGCTTTTAGCCAAACATTATGGTTGGTCTCCGCATTACGAAGATGTTGACGACAATCCTTATTTGAATGATTTTTATGAAGATATGCAGAGGTGGTCTTTTAATCTTCAAGTTTATTTTTTGAATAGTAGGTTTAATCAAATTCTTGAAATTAGAAAAGCAGGGAAGACTGTAATTCAAGATAGAACCATTTATGAAGATGCTTATATTTTTGCACCTAACTTGCATTCTATGGGTTTGATGACTACCCGCGATTTTGATAATTATTTTAGTCTTTTCACGCTAATGGCAACTTTGGTAGAAGCTCCAGATCTACTAATATATCTAAGAGCTTCGGTTCCAAAACTTGTGCAAAATATTCAACAACGTGGGCGAAAATATGAAAATACTATCCGCTTAGACTATCTAAAACGCTTGAATGAAAGATATGAAGGCTGGGTAGCAAATTATAATGGTGGCAAACTATTAATTGTAGATGTTGAAAACATAGATTTTGCCCAACGTCCAGAAGATTTGCGAGAGATTATTGATAAGATTGATGCTGAAATATTTGGGTTGTTTTAATTTTTTAAGCGGCGTTTTATAAGTATTCAACTGCTTCGTTGCTTTCGATGTTCAAACTCAGTTACGTACTTCTGTACGCTCCTTCGTTTTCAATCTCATATGCCTTGCATTTAAACACTTCTAAAACGCCTTGATTGTTTTTAATAAAGCAGAATTTTTTATGAGACCATAAAGTTAAAAGTTTGTAAAGTTGAATTTTTATAAAAATGTGTCAACTTTTTTTTGGTACGAGGAAACTTGTGTGAGATTAGTGAGGGAGAAGTTGAGCGGGCGTGAGTTACTTTTTTCTGTTTTTATTTTTATCTTCTAATTCACTGATCTGGTCAAGTAATTCGATCCATTTATCTTTGTCGTTTTCATCTTTTAGAAGTTTGCTTAGTTCTATGTATTTATTAATTGGTTCTTTATATTCGTCTGTATCCATGAAAACTGTAAGCCATTCTAAATATGTTTGTGTTACAATTTTTTTATAATCCTTAATAATTGATTTTGCAACATCAAGCATGTCATGTCCATGTTCGTACATGCCAATTCGTTTTACTTCTTTACCAATTAGTAAATCATGTAGATAAATATTCTGGAAGGCAGTATCAATCGTGTAAATCTTTGTCTCTGCTATTTTTCCAAGTTCAAAATAAGCAATTGACCAATTTAAAGATAATAATGAGCTTCCAATATCATCTGGAAAGTTTTTGTCAAACCATTTTTTATATGTAATTGCTCCTTTATAATCTGCAATTTTTATGTACAAATCAGAAATATAATAACGTCTTCCAGAATTATCGAAAAATCCACCGAACTTTCTTTTCTCAGCAGACAATGCAGCTCGGTTTTTCTTAATCGCTAGCTTTATTTTTTCAATCTGTTTTTCTGTCATAGTTTTCAATGTGTTTGTGGTCTTAGCACTATTGAACAAATATCTATTTTTCAAGCAAATATAAGCCATTCCAACAAATTAAACAAATAAATTTTGTGTGTTGTTTTTTATTGTATAACACTCGGATTATAACCGAAGTTCGCAGGACGAGCTCAACGAAGTTAAATCCGAGCGAGCGGGAGAGTGGAAGGACAAGCTCAGCGGAGCTAAAATTGAGTGAGCGGAGGGTATTTTACTTTTTTTTGGTTTTATTTTCTAATATTTTCAGGCTTTCTAAATAATTTTTTTCTGCAGAGATAATAACATCTAAATTATAGTAAAATGGTGCTTTTTGTTGAAATTCGGAATTTCCGAATTTCTGTGTACATTGTGTCTCTTCAAGCTCCC
>DAONZU010000074.1:0-10901 GCA_035406965.1 Bacteroidales bacterium | reverse complement strand
GAGTATGGGTTTTTCTGTTCGTTGTTTGAGGGACTAATTAATTTATTTGACTATTCGGACACTGAGCTTGTCGAAGTGTGTCTATTTGATTTATTTGTTAATGACCCGCTTGCGGGTCCGAAATTTTTTGAGATTTGGCTCTATATAATGAATTACCTAATCCGCTCGCTTGGATTTAGCTTCGCTGAGCTCGTCCTGCGGACTTCGGTTGTAATTCGTGTGTATTTGCAATCACTAAGCATCAGCGTTGTTGGAGCGAGCGACATGGGCGTTTGGGTGAGTTAATGTGGGTTGTACGTGAAGACAAAAAAAGACCATCAAAGGCTTGCCCGTAGGGCAACATGTGATTAACCGTAGGCGCAGCCTGCGGTAGTTTGCCACTCAAAGGCTTTGCCCGCAAGGGCAACACAATAAAACAGTTAAAAAGTTTATAAAGAAAGCCAAACCCGCAGGCCTCTTTTAGCTTTTAACTTTACCTTCGGTGAGCTCGTAAACTCGGTTCAACTTTTAACTTTTAACTTTTAACTCACTTCCTGAAATGTCTTGATGCCTGCACCAAAGCTTCATCTTTTAAAATAGCTCTCATGGCTAAAAAGCATAAAATAGCAGAAATTAATGGTAAAATAATTAAAATTCCAGTGCTATATTCTAATTCTAAACGCTTTGAAATATCTATTAAATAATAAAATAAAAGACCAAAACAGCCAATTTGTAACAATATATTAAAAACTGTAAGTCTAACTTGAAGCATGCGTTTTTTGTAAAGAAAAATAGTGAAAAAACTTATAAAACAAACTAAACTTACCAGTATTACTAAAGGTAACATTGAATATTCCAAAACAATGTCTTGGTTCAAAGCATTGTTGTGATAAGAAAAATTAGATTCTGTAATTTTTATTGGAATTTCTTGTAATTCTGGTGTAATGAGATAACCAAAAGGCGAAAAAAAGAATATTCCAAAACAAATAAAACTAACAAATAAATATAAAGTTTGAATTCTTTGTATCATAATTTTTTTTGCAACAAAATTACAATAAAAATTTAAAATACTAACAAGTGTTTTTTTGTCTTATATAAATAATTAACTTTGTGCTTTTAAAATTTTAATATTGAACTTATGAATTATAAAGATAATGTTGAGGCTATCAATGCGTTACGTCAGAAGTATGAAAGTTTGATTTCTGAAATAACCAAGAAAATTTATGGGCAAGATCAAGTTGTGAAAGAAGTTGTTATTTCTATTTTTAGTCGTGGACATTGCCTTTTAGTAGGAGTGCCAGGTTTAGCTAAGACTTTGTTAGTTAATACTATAGCAGAAGTTTTAGGCTTAAAAAATAAGAGAATACAGTTTACACCTGACTTAATGCCTTCAGATATAATTGGAACAGAAATATTAACTGAAGATAGACAATTCAAATTTGTAAAAGGACCAATTTTCGCTAATTTTATTTTAGCAGACGAAATAAACAGAACTCCACCAAAAACTCAGGCAGCACTTTTGGAGGCAATGCAAGAGCGTTCGGTTACAGCAGCAGGACAAGAATATAAATTAGACGAGCCATTTTTTGTTATGGCTACTCAAAATCCAATCGAGCAAGAAGGTACTTATCCCTTGCCAGAAGCTCAACTTGATAGGTTTATGTTTAATATAATTTTGGATTATCCTGCCTATGAAGATGAAATTACAGTTGTGAAAAATACAACTGTTGATAAAGAATTTGAATTAAAACAAGTGCTTACTGCTGAAGAAATTATTTTTTTCCAAGGATTGATACGAAAAATTCCAATTAATGATAATGTTTTGGAATATGCAGTTAAATTAGCTTGCAAAACTCGTCCAAATTCTGAATTTGCACCTGAAATTACAAATAAATATTTGCATTGGGGAGCAGGTCCGCGTGCTTCGCAATATTTAGTAATAGGAGCAAAAACTCATGCGGTTTTAAATGGAAAATATACACCTGATATTGAGGACGTTAAAGCAGTTGCGAAAATAATTTTGCGTCATAGGATAATTAAAAATTATAAAGCCGAAGCTGATGGCATAAGTATTGATGATATTATTGATGAACTATTAAAATAACTAATGCTCAGAAATATTAGCAAAATAGCTTGTCTCGTTTTTTGCTTTTTGTTTTTTGCAATTTTGACTAATGCTCAAGATAAGAAAGACGAAAAACCTAGAGTTGTAGAAATTTTAAGAGCAAGTTCGTTGGAATATGACGAATCAACAGGGGTTACTGCAAAAAGACTGTTAGGAGACGTGGTGTTTAGACACGAAGACGCATATATGTTTTGTGACTCAGCATGGTTTTTTGATGATGTAAATACAATTAAAGCTTATAATAATGTTAGAATAAAACAGGGCGATTCTATTTTGATGGTCGGAAAATATCTTGAATATGACGGCAATACTAAAATCGCTAAAATGAGAGATTCTGTTATTTTAAAACACAATAAATCTTTTTTAATTACCGACTCACTTGATTATGATAGAAATATTGATGTAGCATATTATTTCGAAGGCGGAAAAATTTATGATGAAGATAATCGCTTGTTTAGCAGACGAGGATATTATTATACCAAAGATAAAGATTATTATGCAGTTGATACAGTAGTTCTCAAAAATCCTCAGTACGATATTTTTTCAGATACATTGAAATATAATACAGAGTCAACTATTGCTTATTTCTTTGGTCCAACAAATATTGTGTCAGATTCAAACCACTTGTATTGCCAACTCGGATATTATGATACAAGCGAGGATAAGGCTTCGCTATCAAATAATGCATGGTTAAGGTCAGGACAGAATTATCTTTTGGGAGATAGTTTGTTTTATGATAGAAAAATTAGATATGGCGAAGCTTTTATGAATGTAAGCGTAGTGGATACCATCGAAAATTTGGTGGCAAAAGGAAACTATGGATATTATTACGAAGAGCCACAAAATGCAATGCTTACAAAAAATACAGAAGTTATTTATGTTAGCGATGGAGATAGTATTTTTATGCATTCTGATACAGTTTATATATCTGTTGATACTGCCGATTTTAAATTGATACGAGCTTTCTATAAAGTTCAGGTTTTTAAATCCGACATGCAAGCAAGATGTGATTCTTTAGTATTTTATTCTTACGATTCTATTGCTCATATGTTTCATAATCCAGTTTTGTGGGCTGAAAATAGTCAAATTACAGCCAATCATATCGAAATGCACTTCTTAGATAAAAGACCAGATAGATTTTATTTAAATAATAATGCATTTGCGATAGAACAATGTGATAGCGTGCATTTTAATCAACTTAAAAGTAGAAAAATGTCTGGCTATATAGTTGAGAAAAAAGTACGACAAATAGACCTACATAATGATTGTCAAACTATTTACTTTATTGTTGATGAAGAAGTTGATGAAATTGTTGCCTTAAATAAAGTTGTTAGTACAAATATGAGAATTTGGTTAAAAGATAATAAAGTTGAAAACGTTTGGTTCTTCGACAAACCCGATGGTGAAACCATTCCTATAGAACAACTTAAAGACGAACAAACCTTTCTTAAAGATTTTAGATTTTTAGACGAATATAGACCAAAATCTAGAGAAGATATTTTTATCTGGAAAGAAATTCCACAAAATGAGTAAATAAATCCTTGATATTGATTGTTTTAATAATATTTTTATTATTTTTATAAAAAATCAATATTATGGAAAAGAATAAATTACTAATTGCTGTTCTTGGCAACGAAGGATCTGGAAAAACAACTACTTGGGAAACTTTGTTCGGACGTAAAGTGCATACAGGAAAAAACCTAAGAAACTTAGTAATTCAAGGAATTAAAATCCCAGTTTTTTTAATTAATGAATCGCCTCTGGAAAGAAAAACAAAATTAGAGTATATATTACCAGACGATGACCCAGAAATTGTTATAAGTTCTTTTTTATACCATAAAGACGTAGTCGAAAATTTTGAATATTTTATTAATAGAGGTTATAATATTTATGTGCAATGGTTAAATCCAGGCTATAATGACAAAAACCATAAAGCACTGTTTTATAACGATGGTATTATAAATTATCTTTTAAGATGCGGAGCTATAGTTTCTGCAAAAAATGCGAAAAATAATCCAGTTTCAAGAGTTAATGAAATTAAAAATTATTTATTAAGCTATTTTTTAACAAAAAACAACTTAAACGTGAGCATTAAGTCGCAATGAGTAGCCGATTAGTATTTGAACAAATGTTGTACGTATAAGAATTAGAAAAGATTTGTGGTGTTGTTGTTTTTTTCTTAATTTTGAAGTGAGAAAAAAGTGAAATTATAAATCTATAATAATTATGGGAATTGTAGGAGCACATAACATAGGAAAAGTTTTAGAACTTAAATTAAACGAGGTTGGTATTACAACTCTAAAAGAATTAAAAGAAATGGGAACTGAAAAAACATTTCTTCTTCTTTACGAAAAAAATAAAAATACAACAAGAGCAACTTTATTGTCTATAGAAGGAGCTATTCAAGAAATAAGATGGCATAATTTAGACGAAAAACGCGTTGCGGAATTGCGTGAATTTTATGATAGTGTAGTGGAAAAAAGAAAATAATGAAAAATGTGACAAAACTCATTGCTTGAGATTGTTAATTAATTCAATTTTACTTTTTAAAACTATATCTACATAATAAGATTTTTTATGCAAAAAATTGAAAAACATCCGATTTTAAAAGTTCCTGAAAAAAACGAACATTTATTTTATTTTAACGATAAAGCCGTAGTAGGAACTAAAGGTTTTACTATAGCCGCAGCCTTGCATCAAGCAGGTTTTCCTGTACATAGCCATTCTTTAGATAATAGAAAAAGATCTTTGGAATGTGGTATAGGAAAATGTGGAGCTTGCGAAATGCTTGTTGATGGTAAAATAAAACGTATTTGTATTACTAAAGTTGACGGAATTAGAGAAGTTAGAGAAATTCCAAAAGATTTTGAACCTAGTCAGGAAAAAATCAATTTAAAAGACGAAATTTCTATTTTTAAAACTCAAGCAGTTATTATAGGTGCTGGTCCAGCAGGATTAGCTGCTCGCGAGGTTTTAAATCAACACGAAGTTTCAAATATTGTTGTTGACAATAACGATAAAATCGGTGGACAGTTTTTAATGCAAACTCACCAATTTTTCTTTTTTGAAAAAGAGAAAAAATTTGGTGGACTTCGTGGTTTTGAAATTGCAGAAACTTTAGCAGGAGATAATAGAGAAGGAATACTTTTAAACTCCGTGGTTTGGGATATATTAGAAGGTCCAAGACTTGCTGTGAAAAATATAAAAACTAACGAAATATTTTATATAGATGCTGAATATATCATAATTGCAACAGGAGCAATCCCATTTATGCCATCGTTTAAAAATGATGATGTGCCAGGAGTTTATACTGCTGCAGTAGTCCAAAAAATGATGAACAATGAGTTCACTCTTTTAGGAAAAAATATTTTAACTGTAGGTGCAGGAAATATTGGTTATCTAACTTCTTACCAACTAATGCAAGCAGGAGCAAAAGTAAAAGCAATTATCGAAGCTCAACCTAACGAAGGAGGTTTTCCTGTTCAAGCAAATAGACTTAGAAGATTGGGAATCCCAATTATGACAAGCCATATTTTAATTGAAGCAATTCCAAATGAAGACTATACAGGTATAACAGGTGCAGTAATTGCAGAATGCGAAAATTTTAAACTTATACCAGGAACAGAAAAAATTATTACAGGAATTGATGCAATTAATATTTGTACAGGCTTAGTGCCTGATAATCAATTAGTAACAAAAGCAAATCTTTTATTTGGACGTAAATCTTTTGCAATAGGCGATGCTTTAAGAATTGGAGAAGGCACATCAGCAGTTTTACGCGGAAAACAAGCAGCTTACGAACTTATCGATGCTTTAGGAAAAAGATATAATTATACTGATTATCTTAGTGTTTCAAAAGAATATATTGAATCTCAACAACATCCAACACGTATAATTCAAGAACCTAACAAACCTACACGCGAGAGAGCCGAAGCCAAACCTTATGTGATAATGGATTGCTTATATGGCTTTGCTTGTAATCCTTGTACTTTTTCTTGTAAACAAGGTGCAATAACCAAACTTTCAACAAGCACTGTTCCTGTTGTGGATTATGACAAATGTATAGGCTGCATGGATTGTGTTTACCAATGTCCTGGACTTGCAATTTTTGGTTATTCAGAGAAAAATAATTGGTTATTTTTACCAATAGAATACGAAGTTGAAGAAAAATCAGAAGTTTATTTGGTAAATAATAATGGCGAAAAAATAGGCGAGGGGATAATTGAAAAAATTCTTTATAAACCTAATAAAACAAATGTTGCTAGGGTAAAAGCACTTGATTTGCAAGGCGAACAAATGCAAGCAGCTCGTGGTTTTATTGTAAAGAAAGATTATCCACAACCAATAGAATTTAAAAATGTAAAAGGCGAAAGTCAAGCTGAAACTTACATTTGTCATTGCGATGATGTAAAATTAGAAGATATTTTAAAAATCATTGGTGATAGAAAATTTATTTCTATTGATGAAATTAAACATATTACTCGTTTGGGAATGGGCGCTTGTCGTGGAAAGAGATGCATCAAACGTTTAAAACAAACAATTTCTGCATACGGAATTGAAATTGTTGGCGATGCAACACCTCGTGCTCCGTTATCAAATCAAGTGAGCATGGGCGAGCTATATCCACATGAATCTGAAAGAATTTTTACAAATGTAAATAAGAAATCAAACAAAAGAATTAAAGTTCAAGCTCTTGTTGCAGGTGGTGGAATGGCAGGAAGTTCTCTGTTTAAGTTTATGGCAGAAGCAGGAATGAAACCTGTTTTGGTAAATCGTGAGCGTGGAAGTTCTTGGCGTAATATTGCCGGCGGAAGACCAGCCTTCTCTTTACCAGCATTGGCAGACATAGCACTAAAAAATAGAGAGCTTTTTATTGAATTGCAAAATATTTGTGATATTGATTATGTTCCAACTAAATATGTGAGTTTTGCACATGATAATGAAACTTATAAAGCTCTCGATGCTTCAAGAAGTTGGTCTGATGCTTATATGGTAGAAAAAGCTGATTTTAGAAAAGAAATTTCACCATATTTCAATAATAATTTAGATACATATTCTGCTGCATTAATTACTAATGACTGTTGGCAAGCAACGCCAGGTAAAGTTTTAGACTTATTACGCAAAATTGGAATTGAAAAAGGCGGACAAGTTTTAGAAGATTGTGAACTTGTTGATTTACAAAGAGAAGGTAAAAATGTTATAGCACTTGTAAAAACTCATACAGGCGAATTTGTTGAATATGAAACCGAACATTTTGTAAATGCTCTTGGCAATGAATCTAGTAAATTTGCTAAAAAACTTGGTCTTGAAATAGGTTTGTATCCTGTTAAGCATCAGGCATTTATAACAAGGCGTTTGCCTTTACTAGGTAAAGATGGCAAGACTTTAGATATGTTAATTGACAGAAGACAATATAAAGGTTTTTCTGCTGTTTATGGTCAACAACTTGCAACTACTGGTCAAATTATAGGTTGTGCTTCGCCTTTAATCGATGCTTTAGAAACAGATAAAGAAGTTAAAACTAACGCAAAAGACTTCTTAGAAATAGTTTCTGAAGTATTTGTAGATTGGATTCCACAATTATCAAGTGTTGGATTTCAAGCTGCTTGGGCAGGCTATTATATTGAACCTCGATATATTGTTGATCCAGAATTAGGTTTAATGGTTGGAATGCGTGGACATGGCTTTATGTTAAGTCAATATTTAGCAAAACTTTATGTTGATAAATTAACAGGAAAACCAACTCCTGACTACTTTAAAGAATTAGTTTTATCAGGAAAAGGCTTGTGCGAATCTGCTTTTAAATAAGAAAATAGCTTAAAGTTTTATTTAATTACTTTTTCGCCATTTGAATGTACAAATAGAACATTTCCAATTTGATCATACCCTTCAAAAAGCGAGATGTCGTCATCTTTTTTAAATGAATTTTCATCAAAACCAACCATAGTTAGTCCTGCGTCAATAGAACGTTTGTTGATAATTTCTTTTATAGATGTATTTCCGTCACGTACAATAATTTCAATATTGGTATCTGTAATAGGCATACGTCCGCTGTTAATCAGTTCGTGCATATTTTGTCTGATTTCTTCGGCATCTTGAGCATAGCACACGTTAAAGATTTTAATATTTGCTCTTTTCCAACTTGGGTGCCCCATTATAATAAAACCAAGTAAAATCATTAAATTAGTATTATTAGTATCAAAACGACTTGCCCAAATGTGGATACCATTTTTATATAAAAGTGGTTTGCGACTTGTTCCTAAAATGCAAACATCAAATCCACCTGCGTTTACCATGCGGAAATTAGTTATTATATCATGCAAGTCGTTCTCTGGTTTGCTTTTCAGATATTCAAAAATAACCATATTATTATCCATACCTGAAATTCCTGGTGTTTGAATAGATTGCGAAATAGCCGATGTGATTGATGGCGAAATGAGAGTGTCGATATAAACTTGATTAGATGAATCAAGATTGCTAAGTAAACGTTTTAGTTCAGCTTGTGCTTGTTCGTTGGTTTTTTTTGAGTAGTAACCATCAATTAAGTGTAAATAAGTACCAAATCCATATTTATAAGAAATCCAGTTAAGTAGCTTTAGGGCAGAGTCTCGCTTAAAAGTATTTCTAGAAATACAGATTGCACTAGGACGCCACTCTTCTTCCGCATTATTTTGTTCCGAAGCTTTTTTCCTTTTATTTTGAAGATATATTTGTAATCCTCTATTCATTTGGAAAATAGTGTTTGCAAATATTGCCGAAAATCCTTTGCGGTCACTGTGATAATGTTCCATATAAATATATAGTAAAACTATAGCTCCGTATGCTACTAGTGTATAAACAAAGTTAATTTGAAACATTGCCCATACTGAAATTATAAATCCTGCAAAAGAAATATACCATTTCGATTTGAATGTCGGTCTATATGCTGGAGAAGAACCAAAATGGTGTAGAAAAGAAATTAAACATAAACTTCCGTATGTAACTAAGAAAAACATAGAAATGATTTGTGCTACCGAGTCAACACTACCAAAAGCAACAAAAATCATAGCTATAATGCATGTAACAAATGAAGCATTAATAGGTTCATTATCTTTTTTTCTAGTTTTGCTCAACCATTTATTTCTGCTTTTTATTGGTAGAGAATCGTCTAAAGCAAGAGCTTGTAGTGTGCGTGGTCCCACCATAATAGAGCTTAATGCAGATGTGAAAGTACAAGCAGCTAAGCCAAGCGGAATTAGAATTTTTCCACCAATAGCAATGTCAGACATAATTAATTGGTTGTTTAATAAATCAGCTGGTAGTGCAGAGTTTGCAAATTTTAAGCAAATAAGTAAATATAAAATCAAGCCAGTAAAGGTTGCGGCTGTTGTGCCAATAGGAATTGATTTTCCAGGATTTTTTAAATCGCCAGAAAGCCCAACACCAGCAGTAATTCCAGTAAAGGCAGGAAATATAATTGCTAAAACAAAAAACATATCTCCAGTATTTTTCATTGTAGCATTTGCACTAAAATAATCTATACCTGGTCCGTCAACTGGTTTGCCAAAGAAAAACATTAATATAGCAATCAAAACAACAGAGCCTGCAATATACAATACTTTTAAACCCATATTAGCACCTTTTTTGAGAACTAATACAGAAAGTAGGAGCATAGCAGGAACACTAATTACTTGCTTTGGAAGAACAATTCCTAAATTATTCTGAAAATAATTAAAGAGAAAATCAAAAGCTTCTGTAAATGCCACAATATAAAAGGCTACGCTAATTGTTTGAGAAAGATATAGTAGTATGCCCAAAGTAGCACCAATATTTAGACCAAATGAACGTGAAATAATAAAATATTCGCCTCCACCTTCAACACGTTTGTTTGTAGCTAATTCAGATATAGCAAGTGCAGTAGGAATTGTAACTAAATGTCCAATTATAATAAGTAAAAATGTTCCCCACAAACCAACAGAACCTACTGCAAACCCAAAACGCAAAAAAACAATTGCACCAACAATAGTAGAAAGAGCGGTAAAATAAACGGCTGATGTTCCAAATTTTTTTTCGTTACTCATAACAAGATAGCTTTATGTTCTCTTGGTACAAAGATATTTATTTTTGAGTAAAACTCTATTTTTATAAGAAATAAAATATGTTTTTTTATTAACATTTGATTTGTAAGATTTTATTTTCTGTATAAATAAAAAATGCTTTAATGGTGTTTTATAGGAAAAATAATTGAGTTTGTAGTAGTATTTTAGATGTGTATGTGCCTGCTCATGAAACTCAGACAAATTTCTGAGTGTTGATATTTTTGGTAATTGCTTTTATTTCTTTACTAAAATATCTTCGTTAGCTATATTATTAATCATATCTTGTAAAGTATGTGTTTGCAAATGATTAATTAGTTTTGTTCCAATTTCGTTGCATACATTACCTAATAGACATGAGCCAAAAGGACAGTGAATATTGTCAATAGGACAATCTTTAAGGTCAACTTTGCCTTCTAAAGCTTCTAAGATGTCAATAGCTTTAATTTCTGTTGGCTTTTTCTTTAGAAAAAAACCACCACTTGGTCCTCGTGTTGAACCTATTAAACCAGATTTTACCAATCTTTGCATCACTTTAGAAGTGTGATGTTTTGATGAGTTTGTTAGTTCAGCAATTTCTGTTGCACTTATAGCAACTTTTGATTTTGCAATTAAAGCCATTCCATGAAAAGCAATCGCATTAGCTTCAGATAGAGCAAGAATTTTCGTCATTTACTTTAAATTTTCACAAATATATATAATTCCTTTAAATTTTCACAAAT
>DAONZU010000073.1:0-11075 GCA_035406965.1 Bacteroidales bacterium | reverse complement strand
CTGAATAAAGATAACGAAGTTTACCCACTTCTGTTTCTTGAAATAAACGCAAATATATTTTCACTAAACTATCCATAAAATTATTTTTTTACAAAGATACAAAATGTTTTATTAAAATAACAAATTTTAAATGTTTTTGTTTCTTATATAAAACATTTTATAGATATAACGTTTTATATATTAAACATTTTTATATTAAATATGTTTCTTTTAAAAAACATATTTAATCTACTACATCTATATTTTCCACAAAACTAAAGCAACAATATAATTATAATAACAAACAATAATGTGTCCATGTCAATTCTTTACGCAATGCGTAAACATTTGGATTTTTTCGCAAATTGTTTCTTTTAAGAAACAATTATAAAACAAAAGTGTTTCATAAAAGAAACACTTTTAGTTTAACACAGGGCATATGTTTTATAAAACTTAAAAACCAACCACCTCACAACAAGGCAGTTAGCTTTTCAAATTATATATTTTTCAAAATTATGCTTTTGGAATATTTTTCAAAACGTCTAATAAATGTTCATACCACATTTCTACAGTTTTGATTTCAATTCTTTCATCTGGTGAATGTACACCTCTTAGTGTAGGACCAAATGAAATCATATCTAAATCTGGATATTTTTCTAAAAATAAACCACATTCTAAACCTGCATGAATTGCTCTAACTACTGGTTTCTTTCCAAAAAGTCTTTCATAAGATTTTTCTGCAATAGTTAATATTTCTGATTTTGGGTTTGGTGCCCAACCAGGATAGCCATCGCCAATTTTAACATCTGCACCTGCAAGAACAAAAACAGATTTAACCATATTGTTAATATCTTTTTTACCAGACTCTACAGAACTACGCTGACTTGTAACAACTTGAATTTTGTTGTCAACAAATTTTACAGAAGCTAAATTATTAGAAGTTTCGACAAAACCAGGAATTGCTGGACTCCAAGCATGAACTCCATGAGGACAAGCATAAACAGCATTTATTAAATTGTTTTGTGTTTTTAAATCAATTACAAATTCTGGCATTTTTGCAGATTCTAAACTTAAATTTATGTTTTTTTCTGTCAAAACAATTTCATTAACAATATTTTTCTTAAATATTTCAAATTCTTTCTTTAAAGCTTGTTCGTGAGATTTATCAATTGTAAAAACAAATTCTGCTTCGCGTGGAATTGCATTGCGTTTGTTTCCTCCGTCAAAAATAGAAAGACGAGCATTAAATTTTCCGTTAATTATATTTAAAAATCTATTTGCAATTTTATTTGAATTGCCAAAACCTTTATGAATTTCGTCTCCACTATGTCCGCCTTGCAAACCATTTACAATAAATTTATAAGCTAAATGATTTTGTGGAACATTTTCTTTTTTATAGTCAAAATTTGCAACTAAATCGATACCCCCTGCACAACCGATAAAGATTTCGCCTTCATCTTCAGAATCGAGATTTAGTAATATTTTTGACTTAAAAAAACCTTCTTCAATTTCAAATGCACCTGTTAGTCCTGTTTCTTCATCAACTGTAAACAAGCATTCTATTGGACCATGCACTAAGTTATTGTCAGTAAGAATTGCCATAGAAGCAGCTATTCCAATACCATCGTCAGCTCCAAGGGTTGTTCCTTTTGCTTTAACCCATTCTCCATCTATATAAGGAGTGATTGGATCATTATCAAAATCAATTACTGTATCTTTATTTGCTTCGCATACCATATCAACGTGGCTTTGTAAAACTACAGATTTTCGATTTTCCATTCCTTTTGAGGCTGGTTTACTAATTAAAACGTTTCCAATTTTGTCTCTTTTTGCTTCTAAATTATTTTTCTTCGCAAAATCCAATAAAAAAGCAATGATTTTTTCTTCTTTTTTTGATGGACGTGGAACTTTTGTAATTTCCTCGAAATAATTCCACACATTTTTTGGTTCTAAATTTCCTAAAATACTCATAATATTAATATTTTTTATAATTTTGGCTAAAATTACAAATTTATTTTTAAAAAATTTAATAAATGCGAACTCTATTTAAGACAAAATATAAAATTTTCTTGATTCTAATGATAATCTTATTGAATCTGAGCTATTTTTCGTCATGTAGAAAAAAACATTATAATCATTTTTCGGGAACAATATATAATTTATCTTCAAACCATGGTGTTGAAGGTGCAAAAGTCATTTTAGAAGCTTCAAAAATTGTTTCGGGAAGTTTAAATAATACTTTTCACAAAATTGCAGAAACGCAAACAGATGCTGAAGGAAAATATTTAATCGAAATTGAACAGGAACTTTATATTAAATTTAGAATTAGAGTCGAAAAAGACGGTTATCACAGTTATTTTAACGAGTTTGAGCCAAGCGAGCAAATTGCCGAGTATAACAACGATTATCCACTTGCTCAAGTTTCGTTTTTAAAAATAAAATTAAAAAATAATCCACCTTCATATTCAGATGATTTACTAAAAGTAAAAGTTGAAGGAATTAATAAACTTTGCACAGAATGTTGTGATGAAAACTTCGTTTTATTTGAAGGAAAAGATATAGACACTGAATTTTTCTGCAATACCGTTGGTGGAGATACTGTTAGAGTAAATTTTATTACTACAATTTCAAGTAGCACTAATTTTTCAACAAGAACATATTACTGCACTCCCGGCGAAGTGGTTGAAGACTATTTTTATTATTAAAAATTTATGCAAAAGTAAATTTCGGAAAAGTGAAATAAAAAGTAGTTCCTTCATTTTCTACAGACTCAACAGTGATTTTTCCACCTAAAAGTTCACTATATGCTTTACAAATAGACAAACCTATTCCAGCTCCTTTGGTTTTGTTTGTCAATTTATTATCTATTTGAGTAAAACGATTAAATATCTTTTCAAGATTTTCTGGACAAATCCCTACTCCTGTATCTGAGACATAAAACTCGATTTCGCTAACATTTATCTCTTTGTAACCAAATTCAACTTTACCTTTTTCTGTATATTTTAAAGCATTACTAATTAAATTTGTGATAACTTGTTTTATTTTAACTTTATCTGACACACATAGCAAGCTAGATGAGTTAGCTTTATTAAATATCAATTCTACATTAGGATTTTTCAAGACATTATTGTGCCAATATGTATAGACTTCATCTAATAATTCATTTAAGTTAAAAGATGTTATATTTTTCAACATTGTTCCACTCTCAATTTTTGAAAGTTCAATAATATCATCAAGAACTGTTAGTAGTTGATAGCAACTGTTTTGAATTATGTTTACATATTCATGTTTTTCATTTTCATCAATATCATATTTTAATAAATCTGCGAAACCAATAATTGCATTCATAGGAGTTCTAACCTCATGACTCATATTAGCTAAGAAAGCGGTTTTTAAACGTTCGCTTTCTTCAGCTTTTTGTTTAGCTATTTCATATTTATTAAGCAATTCCATTCTCGCAGTAATATCTCTAATAACCAATAAAACAGTAGTTTCATTCAAATAAACCAAACGAGCATCAAAATACAATTTTCTTGATTTTTGTAAATATGCATTAGAGTATGTAAAACTTTCTATTTGTTTGTTTTCCACGACTTTACCAACATTTTCCTTAAAGAAAGTTGTCAAATCTTTTGAAAAAACTTCTTCAATATTTTTATTTATAAAATCTTCTGGCTTAGGTTCTTTACAAAAACTTTTATAATTAGAGTAAAATTCAATTATATTTCCATTTTTTTCAACAGTTACAATAATATCAGGAACTGCTTTCAATAAAGCTTCTCTATGCAAATTCAACTTATCTGCATTTTCTTTTGCTTTTAAAAGCTCTTTTTTTGCTCTTTTTTGTTCTGTAATGTCTTTTATAATTGTAATTACGTGTTGTTCTCCATCTATTCTTGCTGAAAAAGAAGACACTTCAACATTTAAGTATTCATTATTAGCCGCAACTATCAATTCTTCTCTAGTGTCAACATTTTCATCATATAAAATTGTATTTTTAATTCTGTTTTGTACAACTTTATGCAAACTTCGGTGAATAAAATCATAAATATTCCTACCAATAAGTTCTGATTTATCTTTTACATTTAAAGTTTTGCACATTGCCTTATTTGCATAAACGATTATAGAGTTTTTATGTATCACAAATCCTGTTGGCAATAACTCTATTAAAGTTCTATATTTTTCTTCGCTTTCAATAAGAGCTCTTTCTTTTTGCTTTTTATCATCAATATTTTCAACTGTTCCTTCTATACATAAAATTTCACCTTTTTCATTTTTAATAGCACGCGCACTTTCTCTTATGTTAATTAATGTTCCATCTTTTTTCTTCCAAACTGTTTCAAGACCACTTATTATATCATTTTTTTCTAAAGTTTTAATAAATTTTTCTCTCTCTTTTTTATTTACCAACTCATCTTTTACAATATTAAATCTTTGTATATCTTTTAAATTCAAGTAACCCAACATTTTAATTAAAGCTGTATTTACTTCCAAAATATCGCCATTAGTATTTGTTTTATAAAGTCCTATTGTTGTTGCATCAAACAAATTCTCCAAATTATTAAAATGCTCACTTAACTTATTGTATTTACTTGTTAATTTTTGAATTTCTTCAATTAGATCCTGTTTGCTTAATTTTTCGTAATCCATTTTTTTATAATTAGTTTTGTTTATAAATTTATTTCACCTCATTATTTAATGCTTCTAAAAACTTTCCTGCAGTTTTATAAAAATATCTTTTATTTTTAAAAGCCATCACTCGTTTAAACCCACCTACAATATCTCCTAAAAATACTTCGTCTAAATCATACAAATCTTTTTCTTTCACATCATAATTTATAACAGGAATATTTATTTTTTTTGCAAGCCTAACGACAATATCTATAAACACTTTGCTAGAATTATTTACAAATCGAGTTGGTAAAATTAAATTTTCATTTTTCACAAAAAAAACAGAAGAATTTAAACTTTTAATAATATTTCCATTTTTATCACAAAGTAAAAAGTCATCGAGAGTTTCTAATTTTTGATGTAATAATAATTCTCCGCTAAATCTTGGTGTAAAATCAAATTCAAAACTATATTCAGGAATAATATAATCTTTATAAACACCAATTTTTAATCCACTTGCAAGATCAGGATAATATTCACTTTCGAGAGCTTCAACAGAAATTATAATAGAACAAGAATTATCAACAGTATCATTTCTAAAAACTATTATACGTGCTTTAAATCCTTTGTAAATTCTGTTTTTTTGCAATAAAAGTTCTAAGTCGGTAAGTATGCTAGATTTTCTATGCAAAATAGATTTTTTAAATTTTAAACTTTTTAAAGATTGAATAAAATAATCAAAATATTCATCTTCGAAAAATGCTCTTGAAGAATTTCCACGTATTTCAAAATTAAAGGAATCGCCAAAAATTAGTCCTCTATTGTTGTATGAAATACAGGATTTTTCTGAAAGTTGGATATTGCCATCTATAGAAACATATTTAGCCATATAATCCTCCTATAATTTGTTTGCAAATTTCTAAAATATTTTCATTTGGCTCAATTTGAATTCCTTTAATTCCACATTTTGAAGCAGCTATAATATCTCGCTCACTATCACCTATCATAAAAGAATTTTCAACATCTATATCATAAATCTTTATAGCTTTTTCAAACAACAAAGACCCAGGCTTACGACATAAACACTTCCCATAGTCATGATGGTGAGGACAAAAATAAAAATCATCTATTTTAGTATCAAATTCTGCCAAATACATGCAAAATTTAATGTGCATTTCTAAAACATCTTCAGCCGTATATAAAGATTTTGCAATTCCTCCTTGATTTGTAATAACAATAACTAAAAAATCATTATCTTTCAACAACTTCACCGCTTCACCAATGCCTTCATTAACAACAAACTCATCAGCATTTGTAGTATAACGCCCACGCTCACGATTAATTACACCATCTCTATCAAGAAAAACCGCTTTATTCATTTATCTAAATTTTATATTAACACATTCATATTTCATAATTCTCAATTCATCTTCACACTCAACATTATTCAAATCCAAAATCCAAAATCATAAATCCAAAATCATAAATCCAAAATCATAAATCCAAAATCATAAATCCACAATTCTTCATTCTTAATTCTTCATTCATAATTAGTTAAAATTTATCAGCCTCACATAAAAATATTCCCACAATTCAGGTTTAAGAACCAAAGGAAACACAAAACCATAAACAGCACCCCAAAAATGAGCGTCATGTCCAATATTATCTTTGCCCCTTTTTGCCATTTGATAAGAATAAATTAAATATATCGCACCAAACACAATTCCAGGTATTGGCAATATTCCAAAAAAATAAACTTTATTCCATGGATTAAAAAATATACTTGCAAACACAACTGCCGAAGTTGCTCCTGAAGCTCCGACAGCAGAATAGTAATAATTATCTTTGTGCTTAATTATACTAAACAAAGCAGAAACAGCTATTGCAGACAAATAAAAAAACAGAAACATTAGATTTTTAAAGTCTCCCCATAATATATCGAAATATTGTATTACCACCGAACCGAAAGACCAAAAAACCAACATATTTATTATTAAGTGTGCCCAATTTGCATGTAAAAAGCCATGTGTTATAATCTGGTAATATCGTTTACGATGCACAACTTCGTATGGACTTAGTAAAAACTTGCGAAAAACATCTTCTCGTTGCCAAGCTCCATAAGTGAAGATTGCTGTTACTATAACTATAATTAATACAATATTGCTTGTCATTTAAACTAGTGTAAAATTTTATATAAAAGTTCTTTACTTAAATCAGCATCAGAAATTGAGACTGCTCCCACTCCTTTTAGCTTCATATCTGCTTCTCGTAAATACGAAACTATCTGAATTAATTTAGACATTGGATAATTTCTCATCGCTATTAAATATTCCTCAGCAAAATATGGATGAACACCTACAGCATTTGCAACAGATTGCTTTGACTTATCTTGTAACATATGAAGTTTTATTATTTTAGTAAAATAATCAAAAAGTCGATTTACTGTTGCGAATAAAGGATTAGCTCTTGGGTCTTTACTAAAATAATCTAAAATTTGATAACATTTTAGTTTATCTTTTAAACCAATTGCTTTTTGAAGTTCAAAAATATTATAATCTCTATTTATTCCGATATTAAAAGCAATATCTTCTTTTGAAATTTGCTTGTCTTTTTCTTGAGTTATTACGAATTTTTTAATTTCATTTGAAAGTCTGCTTAAATCAGCTCCAATACTTTCGTAAAATAAACGTAATGCTTCTGTATGAATACTCAAGCCGTTTTCTCTTAAAGTTTTTTCTATCCAAGGATAAACTTGATTTTCATACAAGCGTTTTGATTCAAAGACTACAGCATTTTTACTTAATAAATTAAAAACCTTTAATCTTCTATCTATTTTAGCTGTATTTTTAAAACTCAACACTAAAATTGTTGAATTTACTGGATTTTGAACATAAGGCTCCAAATTTTTAAAATCTTTTAAATCTTGAGCTTCTTTTAAGATAACAACTCTATAATTTGCCATCATGGGAAAAGCTCGCGAAAGTTCAATCAAATTTGTGGCAGTTACATCTTTTCCGTAAACCACATCTTGATTAAAAGCTTTTTCTGTTTCGGTTAGGACATTTTGCTGAATATAATTAGTTAATTCATCAATAAAAAATGATTCTTCACCATAAAACAAATAAATTGGCTTGTAAATTTTATTTTTTAAATCAGCTAAAATCTGTTCAAAATCCATAATTTAATTTTTAGTTTTACAAAAATAGAAAAACTTATCGTTATTTAAATCTAAAAATAAAAACTTTAAAGATTTTATTTAGTTCAAAACAATAAAAAACTGAAAATGAGGAAGTTATTTTTTAAAGAAAGAAAACTAATAAAAGTTTGTTTTACAAATTATTTATAGCTTGCATTAAAGTTTCTTTATTTTGCACTCCAAGAGCTTTAAAAACTATTTGATTTTCTTTAAAAATCATTATAGTAGGAATAGATTGAATTCCATATCTTTGAGAAAGTTCAAGCTCTTTATCAATATCAACTTTTATAACTTTGATTTGTCCACCTAACTCTCTTTCTAATTCATCAATGATAGGTGCTTGTATTTGGCAAGGTTTACACCAAGTGGCATAAAAATCCACCAAAACAGGTGTGCTACCTGCAATGGCTTGGTCGAAAGAGCTTGTAGGTTGTGATTTTTCAATATGTCCTACACTAATATCTATTCCTAAATCTCCTAAGGCATTTTTTAAAACTGTGGTATTTTGCACTCCTACTGCTTTAAAAACAATTCTATTTTCTTTAAAAATCATTATTGTTGGAATAGATTGAACTTCAAACCTAGCTGCTAAAGCTTGCTCATTGTCAACATTAACTTTAATAACTTTAATTTGCTCGCCCAATTCTTTTGCTAAATCATCAATAATAGGTCCTTGAATTTGACAAGGCTTACACCAATCAGCATAAAAATCAACTACCACAGGAATACTGCCTTCAATAGCTTGGTCGAAAGCTGATTTTACTATTTCTTTTTCTTCTTTAGTTTTGTTTTTCTCATCTTTTTTATTTGATGAACCACAAGATAGCACAGCAAAAGATAGTGCTAAAATCATTAGTAAATTAAGTGTTTTCTTCATATTAGATTAAGTTTATTTTTTATCTATATCATTTTCATTAAGTTCAGCTTTTTTCTTAGCTGGAATAAATAAACCACTTATTAAATAGCCTAGTACCAATCCATAAAGCGAACTTAAATACCATTTCGACTGAATTGGACAAGTTCCTGATGCACAACCAACATATTTCCAATAAAGCAAGCCTGCTATTCCACCTAAAACAGTAAGCACAATTCTAAAAACAAGTTTCTTTCTAAATGTATTCATTTTAAATCTATTCATTCTTCAAAATTTGTTTTCTAAACAAATATACTTAAAATATGTTTTCAAATATATACTTAAAATTTGAAATTAACATTTTTTAAAGAAACAAAATTTTTTAAAACATATTTAGCAACAATCTAAATAAGTATTTTTGCAATTTATTACTTGAGTATGGATATTAAAAGTGTTTTAATTGATTTAGACAAAACTTTATGGGATTTTGACACAAATTCAAACGAAACAATTGAAGAACTGTTTTACAAATTCGAAGCAGATAAATATTGCAGTTTTTCGGACTATATAAAAAAATACAGAGAAATAAACAATCAGCTTTGGGAAGATTACAGAAATGCAAAACTTGAAAAAGACATTTTAATTTGGTCTCGTTATTATTTAAGTTTAAAACACTTTGGTCTTGATAATAAAGAGCTTGCACAAGAAATGGGACAGCAATATTTAAAACTTAGTCCAACAAAAACAAAACTTATTCCCCACAGCATTGAAATTTTAGAATATTTACAGAAAAAATATAAAATTTATCTTGTTACCAATGGCTTTATAGAAGTACAATATACTAAAGTAAGAAATTCTAAAATTGAGAAATATTTCGACAGAATTTTCACTTCCGAAGAAGTTGGTTACAATAAACCACATCAGCTTTTTTTTGACTTTGTTCTTAAAAACACAAACTCAACTCCCGAAAACTCAATAATGATTGGCGATGATATTAATGTTGATATTATTGGTGCAGCAGAAAATGGCATTAAAACAATTTGGTGTAATTTTAATAATGAAACAAGCGATTTTAAACCAGATTTTGAAGTGAAAAATTTGTTAGAGATAAAAGATATATTGTGAAAATCACACGTTTACACACTCTCCCCCGCTCGCTCGAAACTGTATTCTCAAGAATACAATTTCAATAATATTTTGTATTTTCTAAAATACACTATCACTTTTATCGATTTGTGATTGTATAATAAATTAAATTTGTATAGGTAAAATACTACGCATGCGCAGTATCTACTATACTGCATAATTTATTGAATTTCAATCATTTAACTAATTTCTCTAAAAACAACTACTTTATGAACTTTACAAACTTTACAAACTTTTAACTGAATTAGTCCCTTACACAACGAACAGAAAAGCCAGACTCACTGTAATAGTAGTTCCTAGTAACATTACTGTTATTGAAGTACAGGTACCGATACCAAGCATCATTGGTACCCTTCTCGGTAGAAGACCACCAATAACCGATTTGTCCAATATGGTGGAAATTTCCATAGCTGCCACGGCCGCCACCCGGAAGAGCTGTAAAGCCAGATTCGTTATTAGCACCCTCATTTGGACTTTGCCAATGATCATATCCTGCTTCTTTAAGTTTTCCACCTTCAACTGTACCTCGCAAACCTGTAGAATTTGCATCTGTCTCTGACATTCCTAAATACATCTCAAGCTGTTGCCATTCAGCATCGCTTGGTAAATGCCAACCTTCAGGACAAATACCTTGTACACCACTCGGTATAGAATTACTACTTCCTGCTCCAGCCATAGCTGCTGTCCAATTATATAATACTCCATAAGTAGCATAATTTTCTGTTGCTTTAGCTTCTTCAACATCAGTACCATCATAACCATAAACATAATAATAAGCCTCAGAACTAGAACCTGTACCAGGACCTACTACACTTGGTAAATATTTCAAGTTCTCTGCCATCCATATTTGAGAACCGATTTGCACCCATGAGTATTCGTATCCATCTCGTGAATCTGTAAATGTTCCTGTTATTAAAGTCCCTGTATCTATCGGTGTATCTGGGATATTTATATTATCTGGATTATAATATATTATACTATCAATATCGGAAAATTTGTATTTCCATATTACACTACCGTTTCT
Source organism: Bacteroidales bacterium (assembly GCA_035406965.1). Classification (GTDB taxonomy): domain Bacteria; phylum Bacteroidota; class Bacteroidia; order Bacteroidales; family ML635J-15; genus Bact-19. The sequence goes on along the minus strand of DAONZU010000073.1, from coordinate 266 downwards.
CATTACATAAATACTATCGTTTTGAGCAAAAGCTGTATTTAATGACAAAGCAAAAAATGCTAATAAGCTAATAAAAATAACTTTTTTCATTACAATTTCCTCCTATTTTTAATTTTGTTTTATAATTTTTATTGTTTCACTATCTGTGCCATGTATATAACGGCAAAAGTAAATGCCTTGTGGCAAAGTGTTTATGTCAATAGTTGTTTGACTATCAACAAGTTTGTGGCTCATTAAAGTTTTGCCATCTAAACTAAGTACATGCA
>DAONZU010000072.1:0-11384 GCA_035406965.1 Bacteroidales bacterium | reverse complement strand
TGATTGTGTGATTTCCAACTCCTGCATTTTCAGGGTTAAAAGTTCCGTCTGCTGTAACTCCTGTTCCCGACCATGTTCCACCTGCTGTTGTTGCTGTTAGTGTAATTGGTTCTTCGTTAGAACACATAGTTGGAACATCTGATGTTATTGTAGCATCTGGGTTGTCAAATACGTTTATTATAATGCTTCCTTCTCCATTACATCCATCTTGTGTAATTGTATATGTAATTTCATTTGTTCCAGTATTTGCTGAAGCAGGATTAAAAGTTCCATCTGTTGTAACTCCTGTTCCCGACCACGTTCCACCTGTTGGAGTTGCAGATAAAGTTACTTCTGAATCAGTTGAGCATAAATCTTCTTGGTTAGTAATGGTTACAACAGGCGTTGGTTTTACTATTATTGTAATTTGGTCAAAAGTTGTGCATGAGCCAGCAACAACAGTATAAGTAATTGTATGTGTCCCCTCTGTATTTGGGTCAAAAGTTCCATTTGTTTCATCAGTAATTCCTGTTCCAGTCCAAGTTCCTCCAGGTGGAGTAGCATTTAAATTTACTGCTGCATCTCCTTGGCAGAAATCACCTGGATGTGTAATATTTATTGTAGGCATAACTTTGTATAGACTATAAGAAATTGAGCTAAAGTCGTTCCAATCATTTACAAAAGTTTGGCTTAAAGGAGTTGATGTCAAATTTTGGCTTCCTGTAACAATTTGCCATTGACTTGTTTTCCAATTAGCTAAACCGTCCCATGTTCCATCTGTTGCTGGATCATAAAAAACGCTTACTTTTGCAGAACTTGTACCTGAACTTCTATTTATTTGATGATAGAAATTTGAATTTACTTCACAAATACCACTTGCTAATTGACTTGTATTATAGGTTTCGGTTGTTGGGTCAACATTCGCTAAACGAACTGTATAAGTATTTGCATTTGTATTAGTAGGTTGAATTTCAACAGGTCTGTATCTGTTAGTCCCAGTTGAAGAACCCACAGGAAATAAATAAATCCCATTTGTGTTTGTTGTTCGCGAAAGGAAACCTCCATTTGTACTACTCACAAAACCATCAATACGTGTAATCGCATCTATTGCAGGGCTTGTAACAAAAAACTTATAATTAAGTGTGCTTAATTCTAAGTTATTTAAACTTAAAACATTACTACAATTTTGGTCAATTCCTAAGGTTTTAATTCCATTTCCATTCAGGGTTAAATTGTAAAATATAGTACTGTTTGTGCCACTTATTAATTGGTTAGCACCTTCTAAAAATACAGTTCCATTATCTGCATTAAAAGTATCGTTATTAATCCAGTCTCCATAAACTTTGTAATAACCGCTACCTTCTGCAGTTGCATTATTTGTAAAGTTTTCTTTTACAATTAATTCGCTATTTCCTCCAATGTTGTCAACATCAATGGTACCTGAATTATTATTTTCTACTCCTCCGTCAACATAAAATACTGCTCCCTTTGTAACTTTTATTACAGATCCATTGTTTAGCAATAATTGAGAAAAAGAAAAATTACTTGTAAGAAAAGCAACAGTGAAGCAAAAGAAAAACGTTTTAAGTTTCATATCATTTAATTTTAACAAAATCAAAAATTTACTTATTTAATAAGCAAGTTCTACAAATATAGAAATAATTTTTTAAAAAATATTTGTTTTTATCAAAAATTTAAGTTCATATAAAAATGTCTGAGCAATTTTTAATAAAAATGAGTTAAAAAATTAAACATAATTATAATATTTAGCAGTGTATATATTAATAGGTATAGAATTAACAAAAATCATTAATTATTTAACGAGATTAAAATTGCAGATGATAGAAAATGATTTTATTAAAGAAAAATTATAGTGCACTTAAAGATAATCAGTGCATTTTTCAAGTTTAATACCTCTGGATCCTTTGATTAAAAAAAAGTTACCTATTTCAGGATTTTTTACAATATGTTTTGCAAAATCATCAACTGTATTAAAAAAGTTAAATCTATATTCTTCTTTGAATTTATAAAAGCGAGGACCTATAAGGTAAACTTTTTTGAAATTTTTACTTGAAATATATTCTAGAAGTTTTTTATGTTCAGTTTCGCAGTCTTTACCTAGCTCAAGCATATCGCCTAATATAAGTCCTTTGTTTTTATCTTTTATATTTTCAAAATTTTTGATAGCAAGTTCCATGCTTGTTGGGTTTGCATTATAATAATCTAAAATTAAATTATTTCTATTTGTCTTTACCAATTGTGACCTATTGTTGTTTGGATAATAGCGTAAAATTGCGGTGTCAATTGCTGTTCCCGGAACTTCAAAATATTTTCCTATTGTTATAGCTGCTAAAATGTTTTCAAAATTGTAATCACCTATTAAGTTTGATTTTGCTAAACCTGTTTCATTTTTGCAACTCCAACTAACAGTAGCTTGTAAAGAAAGTTCTGAGTACTTGCCACTACAGTAATAGTTAGTATCTTTTCCATATTTTATTGCAGAATAATTTCCAAGCATTTCGATTAGTTGAGAGTTGTCTGCATTAATAAAAATTTCTGCATTTTTTAATTTTAAATGGTTGTATAGTTCGGCTTTAGTTTTTTTTACAATTTCAAAACTTCCAAAACCTTCTAAGTGAGCTTTTCCGACATTGGTAATAATTCCATAATTAGGTTCAGCTATTTCGCATAGTGTTTTTATTTCGCCTTGATGATTTGCACCCATTTCTACTATTCCAATATCGACTGTACGGTTCATGGACAAAATGGTTAGCGGTACACCAATATGGTTGTTTTTGTTCCCGCTTGTATATGCTATTCTATATTTTTGAGCTAAAACTGTTGAAATTAATTCTTTAGTAGTTGTTTTTCCGTTAGTACCCGTAATTGCTATAATAGGTATTTTCAATAATTTGCGGTGGTAGTTTGCTAACGCTTGAAGTGTTTTTAGTGTATTATCAACATAAAATATATTTTCATTATTAGCTAATTTTTTATTTGAGCAAATTGCTGCTATACAACCATTGTTTATTGCTGTTTCAACAAACTCATTACCGTCAAAATTTTCTCCACTTAATGCAAAAAACAAAGCATTTTTTTGTTTTACTCTACTGTCAGTATTTATTCCGCTACTTTTTTTAAATAAGCTATATATTTTTTCAACTGATGTCATAAAAAAAATAAAACCCCAAAATTTGGGGTTTTAAGTTATATTGTTTTATTTATTATTTAGTAGATTGTATTGGACCTCCAACTCTGTCCATAGCACATCTAAAGCCAAGATCAGCTCTTCCCATTTTTTCATCAAGGAATCTACGAGTACCTGGTACCATCCAATATGCTCTGTCTTTCCATGAACCACCTTTAAATACTCTAGATCTGTCGCTTACTAAAGAAGACATTGCTTTATTAAGTTGATTGCTATTACCTTTATTAATTTTTGGATTTCTTGGGTCAAATTGTCCATATCCCCATTCTCCAAATTCGCCCCATTCACCTTCTTGGTACATGTCTTTAGTACGTTTTCTAAAGAATTGGTCAGGATAAATAATGCTTCCGTCAGCTAATTGTAACTCTCCACCAGGTAAAACTGTAGAGCCATCAGGCATCATAATTATTCCATCGGCTGTTTTTTCATGTCCTGTTGGTAAAATATAAGTTTTATTTACCAAGTCAACTTTTATTCCGTTTGGTAATAAGACTTCGTTTCCACCAGACATAAGAGTTGCACCTGGATAAATTAGTCCTACATTTTCGGCTGTTAGTTCTTCGCTTACAGGGTCATAAACTTTAGTTTGGTTAGAAACAGTTTCTTGAAATCTTTCATCTTTTGTCCAATAATCTTCAGATGTTCCCATTTGTGGAATTAATGATTCTAAATCACCGTCTAAATAATTTCTATTATCTGCAGTAGTATAGTTTTCGCGACTAAAGCAAGCTTCGTCTCTAACAGGTTTTCTTAGAATTTTTCCACTATAGTCGAAATAGTTTTCTGCTTCGGGAGTTAATTCAACATCTCCGCTTCTTGGGTCTATTATGACTTGATAGTCGGTATAAACGTTACCTCTAAATGGTCTAAATTCTGCCATGTCTTCAAAAGTAAGATCTCTATAAACATCCATTACCCATTCGTTAACATTACCAGCCATACAGTATAAACCATATTCATTGGGCCAGTAAGAACGAACTGGAGCTGAAATATCAGCTTTGTCGTTTAGAGCACCAGCAACCCCCATATTATCACCACGACCTCTCATTGAGTTTGCCATCATCAATCCTCTTTCGACACCACGACTATCATTTCTAATATAATGACCATTCCATGGATATAATCTTCTTTCGTAAATTCTTTCTTTATAATGGTTTCCGATATGAGCTAAAGCAGCAAATTCCCATTCAGCTTCGGTTGGTAAGCGATATCTAGGTAAAAATATTCCGTCTTCCATTCTTACCCAACGTCTATCATCACCAGTATTAACTCGTCCACCTTTTCTTCCAGCTTTTAAAACTGCAGGGTCAACATATAGATTTTGTACTTTGCCGTCAGGACCTTTTCCTGTTTCATCAATAGGTAAATCTAAGTTTTCAGCATAAATAAGATAAGCGTCTAAGTTAAAATGTTTTGCTTGATCTTGAGGAGCTAAATACTTGTCAACAATACCTTCTCTTCTAAGGATTAATTCATTTACTCTATCTGTACGCCAATCGCAATATTTAGAGGCTTGAACCCAACTAACACCAACGACAGGATATTCTTCGTATGCAGGGTGTCGTAAGTATAGTTCTACCATAGGCTCGTTAAATGCTAATCTTTCTCTCCAAACAAGAGTGTCAGGTAAAGCTTCTCTATATAAAAATCTATAGTCTGACGAATAAACATAAGACAACCAATATAAATATTCATTGTAATCAACATTTCTTATTTCGGTTTCGTCCATATAAAATGATGAAACAGTTACTCTGCGTGGGATGTTGTTCCAATCATACATAACATCTTGTTCAACTCTACCCATAGCAAAAGAACCACCTTCTATAAATACTAAGCCTGGTCCAGTTTCTTGTTCATATCCGGGATGGTTTTCGAAACCACCAAAGTTTGGATCGCCGTAATTCCAGCCAGTAGTATTTGATACTTCTTTTTTGCATGAACTTGCCAAAATCGAAGCTACAAGAACTATTACGATAAATAAAACATTTTTTTTCATATTATAAAAATTTTATATAATTCTTAATTAATAACTAAAACATAGGGCAACTTATTGTGGAGAACTTCTTATCTTTTACATGGCATGCAAAAGTATATGCTACAGAAACTTCGTGAGCTCCATAAGTTGAGTTCCTTAAATTCGAAACAGTTAAATCATAACTATAAGCAAATCTTATATTGTCTAGTTTATAACCAGCTAACATAATGAAAGCATCATAATTAAAGTTAAAGTTTTGTCTAGCCCAAAATCCTGCAATAATACCACGTCTCGAAACATATAAACCCCAATTGAATAATTGAAATTGTCCTTGTTGGTGATATAATAATTGAGGAGCAATTTTTAATTCACCTCTACGGAATTTGCTACTGTTTATAGTAACTTCTGTTCCAAAGTGAGCTGTTAATTTTCTTGGTAAGACTGCATCACTTCCACGTAAAAATGCTTCTGACGGTTGAGTTAGGTGATGAACTGCTACGCCAAAAAATGTTTTTTCACTAAAAGCGATAATTCCAGCAGAAAAATCAACATAATTACGTTTGTCGTTAATTATGTCTGGATTTTCTAATGAAGCATAGATTGGTCCATACAATGGATGAATCATATTTGGGAAAATAAAATCCCAATTTATAGATTTCATTACAAATGATGCTTCAAAACCTCCAGCGATAAAAAATCTGCGTGATACAGGTAAAGTGTAAGCATACATACCACTAATAACAGTAGTATTAATTACTCCACCACCTTGAACATCGTTCATTAAAAGTAATCCAACCCCACCTTGAAGTGCATTTAAGTGTTGGTCATAAGAAGCACTGTAAGTTACATAGGTAGGACCCATAGCGGGCCATTGATTCCTATAATTAAGACTAATTTTAGGACATCGCTCAGCACCAGCAAAAGCCGGATTCAAATAAAGCGAATTAGCATAAAATTGAGTAAAATGTGCATCTTGTGCATTCAAAACTGTCAAACTACTTAGTAGTAAGGCACTTAACAAAAATATGAAATGTTTAACCATAGTTTTCATCTTATCTACAATGCGCAATTATAATAAATTTTTCATAAATACAATAAATAATTTACAATAATAAACTAAATTTGTCGTTTTAAAAAATATTTACAAGTTTTTTTTCGTTTTTTTTTAAAATTATTTTTTTTATGAAAAAATTCACGCTGTTTTTTGTTTATTTTTTTGTTAGTAATTTGTTAATATCTCAAAATATTTTAATTTCCGATTCAATTAATTGGCAAGATAATAAAATTTTTAATTATAACGATAAAAATACTCAAAATATTTTGTATTTTTTGAATTGTAATCTTAGAAGTAGCGATGACTTGCCAATTTATTATAAGCGCTTACCTATTAATAATAGTGTAGAAATAATTTCAATAGATGAAGTTTTTGTTGATTATCAGGTTGTTAATAAGTCGGATTATGAAAATGTTAATAATTTAGAAAATTTAACAAATTCGTTTCAAACAAAAGCATGGTCTTCTAAATTTAGAAAAAATAATTTTTTATCATTTGAAGTTTTGCCTTTGAGAATTAACCCAAATACAAACGAACTAGAAAAACTCACTCGTTTTGAGTATAAAATTAATTATAAATTTGTTAGTGAGAAAAAATCTCAACAAACTTATGTAACAAACTCCAAAATGGCAAGTGGAACTTGGGTTAAAATAAAAGTTGAAGATTCAGGAGTTTATAAATTAACTTATGAACAATTGCAAGAAATGGGATTTTCAAATTTTTCAAGTATTGGAGTTTTTGGTTATGGTGGAATGTTGTCTAAGACTGTAGGTCAAGTGGTAGCTGACGATTTGCCAGAAAGACCACTGCTTAAAGTTGATGTAAATTCTAATTCAGTTTTTGATAGCGGAGATTATATTTTATTTTATGCAGACGGACCTCACAATATTAAATTTTCTATCACTTCTCTTTTTTCTCATGAATTTCATAACTACTCTCTTTTTTCTTATTATTTTGTTTCGGATAGAGGTAGTTTTAAAGCACCAATCAATATTAGTTCTGCCAGCAGTTTTGATCAAACTGTTACTACTTATGACGATTATTTATTTTTAGAAAAAGATTCTATTAATTTAATTAAATCTGGTAGAACATGGTTTTGGAGAGAATTTGATTATTATTTAAATCAAGATTTTAATTTGAATGTGAAAAATGTTTCTTTATCGGATACGGCTATTGTGAGAGTAAGACTAGCGGCAAAGTCTTCTGTTGCAAGTAGTTTTAATTTGAGTATTAATGGTGTAAATCAACCCAATATACCTTTTAAATCAGTTTCAAACTCTACAACTGAAGTTTTTGCTCGCCAAAATGATAGTGCAAAATACAATACTTTTCGAGTTTTGCCTAGTTCAGAAAATTTTAATTTTAATTTAACTTATACAAAAACAGCAACTAATTCAAAAGGTTGGTTAGATTATATATCTGTGCAATTGAGACGAAAATTGAGTTTGACGAATTCAGGTTTTTTAGTGTTTAGAGATACAAAATCTGTGGCAGATGGTGCAAAATCTAAATTTATTATTTCTGGTGCAAATTCTTCAAGTTTGATTTGGGATATTACAGATAGATTTAATGCAAAACAAATAGCATCAAATATTGTTGATGATAAATTAAGTTTTATTGCGGAAAGTAGTGAGTTGCGTGAATATTTAGTTTTTGATTATACAACAAATTTTGCTTCGCCAATATATTCAGGTTCTACAGATGTTGGATCTGTTGAAAATCAAAATTTACATTCTCATCAGCCAGTTGATTTGGTGATAGTTAGCCCAAGTGAATTTATGTCTCAAGCAAATGAAATTAAAGATATTCACGAACAATATGATAATATGAGTGTTGTTATTGTTGACCCAGAAAAAATATATAACGAATTTTCGTCAGGTACACCTGATGTGTCAGCATTAAGAAATTATTTAAAAATGCTCTATGATAGAGCTAATACAAATAATATTCCCGAAAATCTTCTTTTACTCGGCAATGGAAGTTATGATAATATTTCTAAAGACCCACAAGTTTGCAATTATATATTGACTTACGAATCAGAAAATTCTTTAGCACCAACTGTCTCTTTTGTCTCTGATGATTATTATGTTTTTTTAGATGATGGAGAAGGTGGATTTTTGGGAATTCATGATATGGATATGGGAGTAGGAAGGCTTCCTATTAAAAGTGCAAGCGAGGCTTCTGATTTTGCAAATAAAATGAGGGAATATTATCAGCCAGTATCTTATGGAAATTGGAAAAATAATATATTGTTGATAGCTGATGACGCTGATAAAGGAGAAATAATACACCAAACACAAACTCAGAATTTAGCAACTCAAATAGAAAATGATTATCCAATTTTTAATTTAGAAAAACTTTTTTTAGATGATTTTGAACAAATTTCTACTGTTGAAGGTCATAGATATCCAGATGTCAATCAAGCGATAACTGATTTTATTCACAATGGGGTACTTACTGTAAATTGGATAGGACATGGAAACCCTAACACATGGGCTGACGAAAGAGTGTTGACCACAAATATGGTTAAAAGTTGGAGAAATGGACCTAAATATCCGATTTTTGTTACTGCTACTTGTGAATTTGCACCTTACGATAACCATAATATTGTGTCTGCTGGCGAAGAAATTGTATTAAATCCAAATGGTGGTGGAATTGCCTTGTTTGGAACTACTCGATTGGCTTTTTCGGAAAGTAATGCACAACTATCTTATCTATACTATAAAAATATTTTTAAGCATGACGCTAGCGGAAAGGTTTCTACTTTAGGAATGTCGGTGGCAAATACAAAAAATCAGAGAGGTTCAGATAGTAATAAAAGAGTTTTTGCTTTTTTAGGAAATCCAGCTATGCGCCCATCAGTTCCTGAGTATCAAGTGTTTACTACAAAGGTGAATGGTATAGATGCAAATGTCTTTAATGATACAATTTCTGCAATGGAAACCGTTGTGTTCGAAGGGGTAATTAAAAATTCCGACAATAGTGTAGTTGAAAATTTTAATGGCTCAATTTTTCCTGTTGTTTATGATAAAAGACAAAATTATACGACACGCGGGAATGACGGAAGTCAACCATTAGAATATACAGCTCAAAAAAATATTATTTTTAAAGGAAATGCTTCGGTAGTGAATGGAAGATTTAGATTTGAATTTATTGTACCAGTTGATATTGCTTATTTTTATGATGAAGGAAAGATTAGTTATTATGCACATAATAATTTGAATCTTGAAGCAAGTGGATATGATGATAGCTTTATCATTGGCGGTTCATCAAACCGTGCAATTACAGATACAGAAGGTCCTGAAATAGAATTGTTTATGAATGATGAAAATTTTATTTCTGGAGGTATTACTGACGAAAATCCTATACTTCTAGCTAAATTTTTTGATGAGTCAGGAATTAATACTGTTGGCAGTGGAATAGGACACGACATAACTATGATTATTGATGACAAAACTTCAGAAGCTGTAGTGTTAAATAAATTTTATGAATCTAATAAAGATGATTATAAATCAGGACAATTACGTTATCCTTTGAGTAATTTAGAACTTGGTCCACACAGCCTTAAATTAAAAGCTTGGGACGTTCTCAATAATAGTAGTGAGGCGGTTACAGATTTTATAGTCGCTAATTCTTCAGAACTTTTTATTGATAATCTTTTCAACTATCCAAACCCTTTTTCAACTTATACCGAATTTTATTTTGACCATAATCAGCCTTATCTTGATTTAAAAGTTTTAATTCAAATATTTACTATAGCAGGAAATCATGTTAAAACTATAGAAACAGATATGTTTAGTACAGGCTTTAGAAGTCAACCAATATCTTGGGATGGTAGAGATGAATATGGAGATAAAATAGGAAAAGGAGTATATGTGTATAAAGTAAGAGTAAAATCACCTAATGGAAATATTATTGATAAGTTTGAAAAATTAGTGATTTTGAATTAAAATTAATTTTATAAACAATAAAAAATAATATTTTACGTTACTTGTAAAATTTAGAAAAATTATAATATATTTGTCAAAATTTCAAACATAAAAATATGATGAAGAGAACGTTTTTTGTTTTATTATTAATTACATTAGTTTTAGGTTATAGTGTAAATGCTCAAGTAAATACAGAAGATGATATAGTAGGACGTGATGCACCTAACACAATAACAACAACAGTTCCGTTTTTATTAATTGCACCAGATTCTAGGGCAGGAGCTTTGGGCGATGCAGGTGTTGCTACTACGCCTGACGTAAACTCTTTGCATTGGAATCCCGCAAAATATAATTTTATTGAAAATAATGTAGGTGTATCTATTTCTTATACCCCTTGGCTAAGACAATTAGTTAGGGATATGAACTTGGCTTACGTTAGTGGATATAAAAAATTTAATAAAGAAAATGTTTTGAGTGCTTCTTTATTATACTTTGATTTAGGCAGTATTCAGTTTAGAAGTATTGATAATGTATTGTTACGTGATTTTTCTCCACATGAATTTGCTATAGACATGGCTTATAGTCGTTTATTAGGAGAAAAATTTTCAAGTTCTGTTGCAATGCGTTTTATATACTCAAATCTAACTGGTGGTGTTGAAGTGCAAGGAAATGATTCCTATCCTGGAAAAACTGTCGCAGCAGATGTCGCCTTTTATTATTATAATGACGAAATTGAACTAGGCGGAATGGAATCAACTTTGATGTGGGGATTAAATATTTCAAATATTGGAGCTAAAATTTCATACACAACCAACGAGTATAGAGATTTTATTCCAACAAATTTTCGTACAGGAGTAGGTTATAAGCTCGCAATTGACGATCATAACGATTTTATGTTCACTTTTGATTTAAACAAATTGTTAGTTCCAACACCACCTCAGTATTATCAAGCAGGAGAAATTTTACCAAACGGTGACACAGTTATACCTAGCGATAAAATCATTAAATATGGTAAAGATCCAAAAATTTCTGTGGGGTCTGCTTTATTTAGATCATGGTATGATGCACCAGGTAGCGCCACAGCTTTTGTTAAGAATGGAAAACCTTCTGTGTTTAGAGAAGAAATGGCAGAATTTACAATATCGGCTGGTGTAGAATATTGGTACGACAAGTTGTTTGCTTTACGTTTTGGATATTTTAACGAGCATCAATATAAAGGAAATAGAAAATATTTTACTG